>JAFGOZ010000548.1 GCA_016926235.1 Bacteroidales bacterium
GCAAATAGAAGCAATGCCCGAAACTACATTTGACGAAATCGTAAACAAATATGTAGAAATGAACATTGCACACCCTTTTATGGAAGGTAATGGCAGAACTACCAGAATATGGTTGGATTTGATACTAAAAAAACGTCTTAAAAAATGCGTTGATTGGAGTAAAATAAGCAAGCAAGATTACATGAACGCAATGATACTAAGTCCAACTAAAAGTAGTGTTTTAAAAACCCTTATAGAGAAAGCGCTCACCACCAAAATAAACGACCGCGAAATGTTTATGAAAGGGATTGACTACTCATATTACTACGAAGAGAATGACTAATGATAATAGTTCCGTTTTAGATAGTATCTGGTTCATTAAACTGGAAACTTCTGAAAATTGTTTAAGAGCTTGCCTGTTTTGTCTGCCGACCAGGCAGATACCGGACGCCAAACAATATTAGGTCGTCTTAAAAATCCCATATTGACTCTGACAGGCCTGCCTGCCGTGCATGGGCCTTGAAGAGGCAGGCAGGCAATATCAAACAATTCAAACAACATCAAACACTATCAAACAATCTGAAACAATCTGAAACATCCTTAACCCTTGAACCTTGAACCTTGAACTTTGAACCTTGAACCCGCACCCCGCTCCGAATCCAGATATTTTTTTCAAATATTGGCAGAATTGTTTTTTTTTTTTTTCTTAAGTTTGTTCATATTTCTTGAATATCAGGCGGAAGCAGTTGAAGATAGGTTGACAGAAAGTAGAATTGATGGGATATTACGCTGGAGAAGCTGAAATTTGAAAGTTTCTGTCCTGAAATAATGTAGGACATGGTTGTTCGGGTTGGTAAGTAAAATGTTGATTCGTTTAGGCTCATTATGTTCAACTCAACAATAGTATTCAGTTTATGGAAAAGATGAAGTTAATTGAAGTAAAAGCGTGCAACGGCGTTAGGATTGTTAAAATTGAATCCATAGTTACAATTCGGACAGCCGGGCGGCATTCTGTTATCACGCTTTGTGACGGTAAATCATTCGAAGCGTTTCACAGTATAGGATGGTTCGATGAGCGACTTCAAAAACCTGATTTTTGCCGGTGTCATCAATCGCATATTGTTCACTGCCGGTATATCGAAAGCCTGAATTACACTTCCTTCAGGTTGAAAGTAAATGGATTCGGCGAAGTGCCTTTTTCACGGAAATACAAATCGGAACTATTGAGCAATCTTAAAACGTACCTGGCACAGAATTGAACCGGACCGTTAGATATTCAAAATTGCCGTTGGTTTTGCCGAATAAATGTTATTCAGCGTGTATTATTATCAGATATTCCTTTTAAGTAACTCTTCAATAGAAATATAGTTATTTTTATTAAATCACTTCAGGAGGTACAGGTGAGGATGGGTTAACTGCAAATTGTAATACCTTGGAAGCTATACATCAAAACATTCTGGAAAGAATCACAAATATTCTCCTGCTAAATGCCAGCTTTATCGATAACCTGGGACTTATGCATGGTAAGATGGGAATATGCATTTTCTTTTATCATTTGGCAAGAAAAACCGGCAGTAAGGATTATGAAGAATATGCAGGTGAATTGCTTGATGAAATATTTGAAGAAATCTGCCAAGAAACACCATGGGATTTCGAAAATGGACTTGCTGGAATAGGATGGGGTATTGAGTACCTGGTAAATAATAATTATGTCGAGGCTGATACGGATGATGTTTTAGCTCAGGTTGACCAAAAGCTTTTCTGGGAATTAATCTATACTCCTCCACATACAATAGGTTTACTTAATGGACTTTTAGGGATTGGTATGTTTTTTCTAAGTCGAGTTCAAAGCAATAAAACTCATAAAAGTCAGATTCCCTTGCTTACAAATAAATACATATTGATCCAGTTTATTGAGGAGCTTGAAAGAAGAATTGAAATAATAGCAGAAATACCCCAAATGATTAAATGCAATTCTCAGGTTCCTGACCTTACGTGGGACTATCCTGTTATTCTCGGTCTAATGGCTGAATTATACCAAATTGATATATTCAATTATAAGGTTAATAAAATTATCTATCAATTGATTGAACTTTTGAATAATAATAATTTACCCACAACTCCTGAGAACCGGATTTTATTAGAAATGGCTTTAGAAAAAGTTAAAAAGTGTGGTATAAATAAACTATTGCCAAGAGACTCGTTGGCGCTGAAAAACCCAACAAAAAATCAACCGGGTGGTGAAGGACTTAATACTGGAATCAACTGGATATTCCGCACATTGTTTAATAATCCGAGAAAAAATGAAGGAAGTGCATTGAATTCTTATCAATTGTCAGATGAGATTCATACTGGACATATATCAGATAATAAACGATTTAATGACCTTCTTAATGAGGGTTATCAAAATTTAGGACTACTTAATGGAATTGCAGGATTGGGACTACTACTTATGGACATATGAGCAAGATTAACTGGTTAATATTGGCCAACAGTGATAGGGGAACCGATTATGGTGTAGGCACATTCATCAAGCAATTAGCCTATGGTTTGTCGATAAACCCTGGAATAAGTGTTTATATAATTGAAATTGGAAAGATGAAACAAACTGGATTTGAGATTGAGAATAAAGAAAGAATTACTTACATATATATTACCCTACCTGGTAATGCCAAATATATTGCCACAAATAATAAAAAAAACAACTCAAATCTTTACCAAAAAAAAGTTGCTCGAACGATTGTTCGACTAATCAAGGGATACTTAGCGATTAGCGAGAAAAATGTAGTACATCTAAACTTTGTTTATCAATATTTTATTGGATTGGAATTTAAAAACCAATTAAATTGTAAGGTTATATTTACTCAGCATTTGTTTGCTTTCATTCCAAAAGAGGTACAAGAACTTGATACTGAAAAAGATACCTTTAATCTTGTTGACAAGCTGGTAACGGTTACAAAGCATGGTAAAAGCCATTTATTTAAAAAATACAAAGATTCTAGTAAGATAAAAGTTATATATAATGGTATTCAGCCAGATTGCTTAAAGTTAAGAACTACAAAAGATGTTCTTTTCAATAAATACGGTTTAAAAAAGACAGAAAGAATTATTCTTTACAGTGGCAGGATTGATTTGATAAAAGGTCTGGAATATCTGGCACAGGCGTTTAGCATTCTGCTAAAAGAATTACCTGATTGTCGCTTAGTAATAGCAGGTGACGGCGAAATTGAAGAATTAATCCAGTTAACACAATCATTCTCTTCACAAGTGAGTTATCTTGGATATCTTCCCAATACGGATATGGTTGGATTGTACCATATCGCAAATATTGGTGTTATCCCCTCTTTAGAAGAGCACTGCAGTTATGTGGCGCTTGAAATGATGCATTGTGGGCTGCCGGTAGTTGTTTCAAGTGTAGGGGGATTAAAGGAATTATTTATACACAACAAGAATGCGCTCTTATGCAAAATGGTAAAATCTAAAAGCAAAGCTCACCCGATTTTAATTAATGAGAAGAGTATTCAAATGATAAATCCCTTTCAGAAAACTCCCGATGTTGTTTCTTTGGCAAAGGCTATGATAAAGCTACTGAAGAACAAAGAATTGCAATATGAGTTTTCAAAAAAGCTTGAATCAACCTCTAAAAAGTACACTGCAAAAAGAATGGGGCAGGAATATTTTGAACTCATTAGGGATCTGAATTAGACTATTATGAAACGTTATGCAAGATAATGCATTATATGTTGTTCAGCAGGCTATTAAATCCTTCCATTTAAAGGTAACCCTTACTGGTTCAGAAGATTATCTCCTTTCTCATCCATATTACCCTTCACTTTTAAGTCTTTATGATGCGTTTAAAAGTTGGGGAGTTGAACCTTACGCATTAAAACTAAATATACAGGAAATTAGAGACATTAACAGACCCTTTATTGCACATCTTAACAATACTGGTGGACAATTGGCCTTTGTTTATAGCATAAAAAACAACATTGTATTATACTCAATTGATAAAACTGGTAAAAGAAGCGAACAACTTGAAAAATTTGCCCTTCAGTTTTCTGGTGCAGTAATTATAATTAATCCTAAAAGGGATTCAAGAGAAAAAGAATTTAAAGTAAAACTACAAAATGAAATCTTAGATCTTATACTTATACCACTAGTTATTGCATTAATATTAATATTAGGTGCATTTGTCTCAATTATAGCTATTAAACCTATTTTTTTAACAACATGGTGGATTTTGGCAATAATCAAAACCATCGGTTTAATTGCCTCTTTATTATTGGTTTTACATGATTTTAAGGTATATATTCCGCTTATTCATAAATTGTGCAGCCTAAGTTCTGAGATTGATTGCAACAGTATTATTAATTCAAAGGCCTCTAAAGTATTTGGATGGCTGAATTGGACCGATATAGGCTTGATATACTTTACAAGTACCCTACTTTTTTTACTCAGTAATCCAGATAAAACAGCCATAAGTATTCTCAAAATTTTAAGTTACCTTTCTGTTATATTCACATTTTATTCAATTTACTTTCAAGCTTTCAAAGCGAAAAAGTGGTGCCCTTTCTGCCTTATAGTTCAGTTAGTTCTAGTTGCTGAATTGATAATATTAGTTTACCAAAAGCCAGTTATATCTTTATCATATTATAGCGTATTGAGTTTATTTGTATTGTTTTCTATAACATCGACTATTTATATGTTACTAAAATCCAGTTTGTTAAAAAAACAAGAAACAAACAGGTATCTTTTACTTTATCGGCAATTCAAAAGGGATCCATGGATATTCAAACAGTTACTTAAAAAGAACGGGTATGCATTCATTAACACTTCACAAAATTGTATTTTTTTTGGTAACCCTAATAGTGAAGTTACAATAATAAGCTTTCTCAGTTTCTATTGCAATTACTGCTCAATAGTTTTCAAAAAATTGATAACACTTATTGGCGAATCAGACAAAGTGAAATTCATTCCCGTTTTTGCAATTAATAACGCCCCAGAAACTAAAAAGCTTATGGCACATATTTATACTTTGTTCAACACTAAAGGCAAAAAGGATGTAATTGAATTTATTGAAAAATGGTATGAACATGCGCCCACCTCAGGAAATAGAATACTTAAGTCGATTATAGCAAATGAAAGTAGCGACTTAATTGGAAAACTGGCAACAGAGAATAATGAATTATTTAGTCAATTAAAAGTTGATATCACACCTGTTTTATATTTAAATGGATATAAATTGCCTCCTATGTATAATGTCGATGAATTAAAGTATTTTATTGATGAAATCGTCCAATTAGTTCAGGGAGACAGCCAAAAAGTAGAACAGAGCGTAACTAATGAAAATTCGTACCAGAAGTCTACAAAAGAAAGGAGGTGATATGAAGTAATTTGAAATAAAAAAAGATGATAAATCCAATAAGTCATGGTAGTATCGAGGTCTTATGTCCTAAGGTTTTATTATTAAATTAAATTCTAAATGTATGAAAAAACTTGAAAAACTTAACATTTCACCAATAAAGGTATTAAGCGATGGAGAATTGGTGAAGCTTAAGGGAGGTATTACCTTAGCATGCAACTGCGATGGATACCTCCCAGGAGGTGGTGGTTGGTTTTATGTTAGTGCTCCCTCACAGGCAGAAGCAATCTATATGGCTACAATAAAGTGTGGTCATTATCCAGGATGGTGTCAACAGGGTTAATTTGGTTAAAGAGGTCGACTCTTTTTAAAGAATAGCACAATTATAGTTTGGGCTCTCATACAATAATGGTGCCTTATTAGTAAGGTAATCAAATATGTAATAATTAAAGTTTCTCCTTTAGACTTCATGCTGTCTTATGAGTCGACCACTTTATATATAAAAATATTCTATGATTTATTAACTTAACTAATTATCATTTATCTAAGCAAAATAAACTTTTCTTTAGGCATTTATCGGACATAAATTCAAATTGATATTTTTATAGTATAAGATGGAAGCAGCCCTATAATAAAACAACAATTTTAATCAAGTATTTAAATCACTATCTGATAATAAATTAGTTTTTTATGAGAACCTTTTCATTATTATTATTCATAATTATTACATTTTCATGTCAAAACGAAAATCGTAACCTATTGGTAATAAATACAAATGCAAAAAATTATTCAAAGGAATATCTATCACAGATATTTAAAAAGAGTGAGATAGTGAAACTTGAGACTCTAGACACTTGCCTGGTAAGACATGTTAGCCAAATTGTAAAAACAAAGGATTATATTTTTATAAATGATATGAACAAAGTACTTCAGTTTGATTCTGATGGAAAGTTTATCAGACAGATAGGAAGCATCGGACATGGACCGGGACAATATTATGGGGTATTTGGAATGACAATTGATACAAGCTCGAAGTCAGTTATTATATCAGCCATCTATCAATTATTATGCTACGATTTTAATGGCCGATTTTTGAATTCCATCCTGAAAACAGGAGATTTCACAACAGATTATATGTGCTTCATTAATGGACAATTATGGACATATAATAAAAGACTAGTGATACCAATAGATAAGGGGAAATTTTTAGAACAAGGATGGCTATATATATACGATAGACAATTGAATATTACAGATAGTATTTTAACAAGGCAAGTTTTTGTTAATAATAGAGCTTTTCAATTTGGAAATTTGCCAAATATACTTTCAGTCCTTAAGTCCGGAATTTATATTTACTGTCCAGTATCTGCCCCGGAACCGCTTCTTAGAGATACTGTTTATAGGATTTCAGAATTCAAAATGATACCTTCAATAAAGCTTGATTTTTCTGAAATATTATCTTTGAGAGATGACCTTAAACTCGATGCAAATACAATGAGTCCTGAAGATTTCAGAAGTAATATAAATTTAATCAGAAGTGTAAATATTAAAAATATATATAGGACTGAAGAATTTGTGTTTGTAGAATATGATAATAGAGGTAAGCCCTATTTTTTTTGTTACGATATAATTCATCAATTGAGTTATAATATGTCTGAAGGCCTTACTGATGATTTGTTTGGGATCGGTAAACCGGTACAACTCATTCCTTTGGATCTTCTAGAAGGTAAGTTTTGCTTTGTTAAAAATGGATATGAGGTTCCAAGTATTATTGATGGAGTAAATGAAAACAGTAATCCCGTGATTTTCTTTCTTAAAACGAAAGAATAGTTACATATAAAAATATATCATTTCATTTTTCAAGTTTCCTTTTTCCTTCTACTGTCGTTTAAGTTTTAGCTTAGACAATCAAAATCTTACTAAAAACGTAATGTCTTTTCACGTTGTAACTGTTTGTTTCATATAGTTTAATGAGGTTAGATGAATGAGTTCATTACTTTTTGAAAGAATTGAATAATTGCAAGTGAATTTAGCACATGAAGTTTTCACATTACAAACAACTCGATTCCATGGATTGCGGCCCAACCTGTTTACGAATGGTTTCCAAGCACTATGGTAAGAGTTATAGTACAGAGTATTTACGAAACAATTCGTTTATCACCCGTGAGGGCGTTTCCATGTTGGGTATCAGCGAAGCTGCAGAAAGAATAGGATTTCGGACAAGGGGTTACAGGCTTACCTGGGAACAACTGCGTGATGAGGTACCGTTACCCTGCATAGTCCATTGGAACCAGAGGCATTTTATAGTGGTTTATGATATTATTAGAAATGGGAGGCACAGGACAGGTGATGCATTGGTTCGTGTGGCCGATCCGGCAAATGGTTTGCTGGAATACTCCAAAGATGAGTTTCTGAAATGCTGGTTGAGTCATAAAGAAAATGGCGCAAACGAGGGAGCTGCTTTGCTTCTGGAACCCACCCCTGATTTTTATTCGCATGAAGATGAAAAAGTCCCGAAGACTAGATTTTTATATCTACTGGGTTACCTGAGACCCTACACTAAGTTCATATTTCAGTTAGGACTTGGTATGTTAGCAGGAAGTGTTTTGAGCCTCATTTTTCCCTTTCTGACACAGTCGATTGTGGATTATGGCATCGGCAACAGCGATCTGGCTTTTATCTTACTGATTTTAGCCGCTCAGATGGTGCTAACATTAGGGCAAACAGCCAACGGATTCATCCGCAACTGGATCATGTTGCACGTGACCACCCGGATCAGTATATCCCTGATCTCGGATTTTCTCATCAAACTGATGCGGCTGCCCATAGCCTTCTTTGATACAAAAATGATCGGCGATATCATGCAGCGCATCCAGGATCATCACCGCATCCAGTCTTTTCTAACACAGTCGTTGGTAGACATCATTTTTGCATCAATCACGCTAATCATCTATACGGTTATCATGGCTGTATACCACGTTGGTATCCTGGGTGTGTTCATTCTCGGCAGTGTTTTGTATATATCATGGGTTTTGATTTTTCTGAAAAGAAGGAGGGAGATCGATTATAAACGTTTCCAGCAGGCATCGGCCAATACCAGCAATATTGTGCAACTGGTTACCGGAATGCAGGAGATTAAGCTCAATGCCTGCGAAAAGCAAAAACGCTGGGAATGGGAAAGTATACAGGCACGGTTGTTCAAAGTAAGTATCAAAGGACTGGCATTAAACCAAAACCAGCAATTGGGCGCCACTTTTATCAACCAGTCCAAGGATCTTTTTATCTCGTTTCTTTCAGCCAAAGCGGTAATTACCGGCGATATGACCCTGGGCATGATGATGGCCGTGCAATACATTATCGGACAACTCAACGCCCCTATTCAGCAATTTATCGGTTTTACCCAGGCAGCCCAGGATGCAAAGATCAGTCTGGAAAGGCTGGGTGAGATTCATAACCGTGAAGATGAAGAAAAACCCGAAGATAACAGGATACAGGAGATACCAGGCAGCGGAAATATTGAAGTTTCCGGTATTACCTTCCAGTATGAGGGCCCGCATTCTGAGAAAGTCCTGGATGATGTCTCGCTGGTCATTCCTGCAAACCAGATAACAGCCATAGTGGGTACCAGCGGCAGCGGAAAAACAACCTTGTTAAAACTCCTGCTTGGTTTTTATGAACCGGTTAAAGGCAAGATTAAGCTCAATGGCATGGAACTGAACCAGTACAGTCAGTCGCAATGGCGAAAACGCTGTGGTGTGGTGATGCAGGAAGGCTTTGTATTTTCGGATTCCATTGCCAACAATATTGGCATAATGGATGAAGTGCCAGACAGGAACAAACTGGAGCAAGCAGTGAAAACCGCCAATGTGAATGAATATATCGAATCACTGCCTCTCCGGTACAACACCCGGATCGGGAATGACGGTCACGGCCTTAGCACCGGTCAGAAACAAAGAATATTGATTGCAAGGGCAGTTTATAAAGACCCTGATTATATTTTCTTCGATGAAGCAACCAACTCACTCGATGCTAAAAATGAACGGGTGATCATGGAAAACCTGAAACAGTTTTTCAGGGGCCGCACAGTGGTGATTGTGGCGCACCGCCTGAGCACGGTAAAAAATGCTGACCAAATTGTGGTGATGGAGAAGGGGAGGATTGTGGAAACTGGAAACCACAAAGAGCTGGTAAAAAAGGAAGGGGCGTATTTTAATTTGGTGAGGGATCAGTTGGAATTGGGGAAGTAAAAATTAAAGAATTAAAGAATTAAAGAATGAAGGAATAAAAAATATAAAAATGAAAAAATTAAGAAATAGGAAATATGAAAGAGAATGTTTTAAAGGATAAATCGTATGAGTTTGCATTGCTTATTGTTAAAGCGTTTCAAAAACTTTCTCGCGAACAAAAGGAGTTTGTGCTTTCAAAACAGTTGTTGCGAAGCGGCACCTCAATCGGAGCTAATGTTGAGGAAGCTTCCGGAGGAATTTCAAGGAAGGAATTTATAGCAAAGCTACAGATATCCTTTAAGGAAGCAAAAGAAACCCGGTACTGGTTACGCTTGCTTTATGATTCAGGATATCTGGAGAAAAAAGACTTTGTAATACTCATGGATCTTTGTGATGAACTTTTACGCATTATTGCTGCCATTCTTAAAACCACCAAAAACAATTCCGGTAATAACACATAACGCATTCATTTTCTATTTTTTAATTCTTTAATTCTTTAATTTTTTAATTTCTTAATTCCGATGCTTCATCCCGAATCAGAAAAAATAGAGCTTCACAGCGAACCCGTCCGCGAAATCATGACCGAGATCCCGGGCTGGATTTTACGTTGGGGATTGACCGTATTATTTGGCATAGTTGTATTGCTTGTACTTGGTGCCTACCTGATAAAATATCCTGAAACCGTTTCGGCCCCGATATTAATTACAACAACCAAGGCCCCGGCTGCAATGATCTGCAAAGCATCAGGCAAGATTGATAGGTTGCATGTAAAAGAAGGTCAGCAAGTGACAAAAGGTTATCTTATCGCAGTTATAGAAAACACGGCGAATTATGAGCATTATTGCCTGCTGAAAAAGGAAATGGAAGGAATTGATCTGGAAATGAACTGGCAGGAAATTGTATTGGAAAGAGAAAATATCGGAAATCTTTCACTAGGAAACATGCAGCCACTGTATGAGCAATTCAGAAAAACCTGGAATGATTTCAGGAATTACCTCCTACAGGGTTATATTCAACATAAAATAGTTCTGATAGAAAAGCAAATAAAGAAGCAGCAGGAGTATCATCAGATTTTGCTCCAGCAGAAAGAAATCGCAAATAGCGATAGATTACTTGCTATCAGGAAGTTTAAAAGAGATTCTGCTGTTTATATTGGCGGAGGATATAGTATAACCGAATATGAAACTGAAAAGCAACAACTCAATCAGAAAGAAGTTTCAGTAAAGAGTATGGAGGCATCTGTCAAGAATTCTGAACTGACCATTATCACTTTAACCCAAAACATTTTGGAATTAAAACTCCAAATGGAGAATGAAGTATCTCAATATTTACTGAATCTCGATGAAATAAAACAAAACCTGGAAACGGCGATACGTGCTTACGAGGAACAATACCTGATCAGAAGTCCGATTGAAGGTACCATAACTTTATCATCATTCTGGAGTGAAAACCAGGTGGTAACAACCGGCGACAAGATAGCTACGGTTGTTCCTGAAGGAGTAACAACCATAATCGGTAAAGCTGTTATTCCGGCAGAAAGGTTCGGGAAAGTGGAACCGAACCAGCGGGTGATTATCAAACTTTCCGGTTATCCTTATATGGAATATGGGGTACTGCAAGGAATTGTCGGTGATATTTCAAAAATCCCTGAAAAGGATGGATATGTTGCTGAAATTGAGTTGCCTGATGGTATGTTTACCAGTTATCATAAAAGGCTACAGTTCTCTCAGGAGATGAGTGGTTCGGCAGAAATTGTTACCAGAGAAACACGGTTGATTGACAAGTTTATTAATCCTCTTAAGTCGATTGCAAAGAATAATTAAACCTTAAAGTTACATGCTTTTATCGATATGAAACAACCTGAAACAACCTGAAACAACCTCAAACAATCTGAAACACCCTGAAACAACCTACATCCTGAATCTTAATGCCAGAAACAAATAGCCATGACTAGTGAAACCAGAAAAGACCTAACCGACATCACTTTTACAATTCCATTGAGAGTTGATTCGGATGAACGGATTGAAAATTTGGAGATAGTGATTGACTTCCTGAAAAGTCATTTTTTTTCAAACATCATAGTTTTGGAAGCAGGTATGGCGGAAAAGTACATTACTGCCGATGATGTCATTAAAATCTTTGTGAAGGATGATGATCCTGTTTTCCATGCAACAAAGTATCGTAATGAGATGATACGGCGGACAACCACAAATTTTGTAGCCCTATGGGATTCCGACGTTTTGGCGCCGGTTGATCAAATAATTCAGGCGTATGAATTATTAAGGAAGAATTTAACTGATGTGGTATTTCCCTATGATGGAAAATTTTATGATACTCATGCACTTTTTAAAAGCATGTATAAAGAAAATCAGGATATTGCAATATTTGAATATAATGTTGATAAATTTAAACTAATGCATGGTTTGCATTCTGTTGGTGGTGCAGTATTCATGAACAGGGAGAAATATCTCCTTGCCGGTATGGAAAACGAAAAGATTTATGGTTGGGGCCCTGATGATTATGAACGCGTAAAACGTTGCGAAATATTGGGATATAAAATATCATGGATAGATGGCCCGCTGTTTCACCTGCACCATCCCAGGGGCAAAAGCGGCTGGTTCTATTCCGATGAAATCAACATCCGGTCAAAACAGGAGTTTTTTAAGGTCTGCCGGATGAACAGGCAGGAATTGTCGGATTATGTGCATGGAGAGGAATGGAATGAAAAAAACTAACAACTTAGTTGCATGACTAAATTATTAGTTGTATTTTTAAATTCAAATTTTATCACACTCCAAACCCAGCCCCCAGCACCCAACAACATGAAACCATATGAAACGCTATGAAACAACATGAAACCATCTCCCGCCTTCGCTAAAGCTGCGGACGGGCAAAGGAAACCTGAGACAATCTGAAACAATCTGAAACCACCTGAAACAAATTTGAAACAACATGAAACGCTAAATATTAAGTTTTTTTGTCTAATTTTCCGCTAGTTATTCGACTTATAGTATAAGGTGATTGAAATGTGAGTAGGGTTGGCTGTTTGGCGTGAGTAGGAATATAGTTTTCTCATTAAGAACTTACACATGAGCCCTGTTAAGTGCTATTTTTTCGTCGTATTACTTTTTCCTTCAATTTTATTGGGACAGAGTACGCTAACATTGTCTGATGCAATCAGGATAGCGACCGACAGCTCCCTTGCAGCCTTCAGAGCGGAGAACCTCTATAAGGCGGGTTACTGGGAATACCGTTCTTACCTTGCCCAGAAAAAACCTTCACTTACGCTCAACACAACCCCTCTGAGTTACAACCGGTCGTTTACACAGCGCTATAATTCGGTGCTCGACATTGACGAATATCGTCAGCAGCAGAGTCTCTATTCCTATGCGAATGCCAGTCTGAGCCAGAACCTGCCCTTTACAGGAGGATCACTATATGTGGATTCTGAAATAGGTCGCCTGCAGAACTTCGGTGACAATGAATATACTCAGTTTTCGTCTGTACCGATAAGAATAGGACTGATTCAGCCTATCCTTGGGTATAACAGATTCAAGTGGCAGCGCAAAATCGAACCCCTGAAATACGAGATTGCCAAAAAAAGCTATGTACAGTCCACCGAAGCCATTTCTCTGCAAATGGTCAATTATTACTTTGACCTGCTGGCTGCGCAAATTCAAGTTGAAATGTCGAGGACAAACCTCGCCAATGCGGATACGTTATACAATATTGGACAAAAACGCCTCGAAATTGCCACGCAATCACAGGCCGACGTGCTAACCCTGAAGGTCACGGCTCTCTCTGCACGCAATGAACTTGCCACAGCGATCAAACAATTGCAAAGCGCCCGTTTCATGTTATACTCTTTCCTGAAGCTCAACAACAGTCAGGATGTGGAACTCAAACTGCCCGATCAGCTTCCGGATTTCCAGGTGACTTTTGATAAAGCACTCGCACAGGCCCTGGAAAACAATCCCGATCTGCTTGACTACCGCCAGCAGGTTCTTGAATCGGAAAGCACAGTGGAGCGTACGAGACGAAACGGACTTATGGATG
Organism: Bacteroidales bacterium; assembly: GCA_016926235.1. The sequence goes on from JAFGOZ010000548.1 coordinate 13,624, forward strand.
CGTCACTGATGGCAAGCTACGGACTTAACCAGCAAAGCACAGACCTGCCGGGTTCATACCGTGATCCGTTGAACCAGCAGAATGCATCATTAGGGGTATCCATACCCATAATCGACTGGGGTCAACGAAGGGGACAATATAACATGGCAAAGAATAACTATGAGGCTGTGAAGCTGAGCGCCGAACAGGCTGAAATTGACTTCCGCCAGACGGTGATGCTGGCCGTCAGCAACTTCAACATGCAGCATGATGTGGTGACAACGGCTTTTGAGACCCGTGAAGCAGCACGTCAGGCATACAACATCACCAAACAGAGGTTTATAATCGGAAAAACCGATGTGAACAGTCTGACTCTTGCCCTCGAACGCCAGGATCAGGCCAACCTGACTTATATTGAAGCGCTCCGGCTATTCTGGAGCTATTATTATACGGTAAGGCGGGTCACATTGTATGATTTTGAGAATGATAAAACGTTGATGGATGGGCTTGATGAGGAGGTTGGGATTAGGTAATGTTTCAGGTTGTTTCAGGTTGTTTCATATGGTTTCAGATTGTTTCAGGTTGTTTCATGCGTTTGAATTGAAATTTGACAGGTTGGTTTTCAGGCCTGAAGGGCCGAAAGATAATAGCGCAGGGCAACGCCCTGCGGAAATGAATGTAATATCTCTTAAGCCCTGTATGAGCGACAGGTGGTTTGAGTTCTTGCAAATATGAATATATAAAGAGTATATAGGATTTCATGAATACCTACAGATCAAACATCAGTTCTTGCTATTACAATCGATTATTAACCGGACTAATGATCATTTGCGCATTATTTTCCTGCAATAACAAGCATGATGAGTCGGTAATGGTTATCGATACAGAGGCTGGTAAATCAGCTCCTGCCAATCTGTCTGAAGTTTTTGATCCAATAAAAATGGTGAAACTCGAAACCGGAGATTCTATAATGATTGGCCGTGTTGATGGAGTGTATGTGACAAAGGATTTTATTCTTATTGAACAATTTGGCGGATCAGAGAAAAAATTTCTGAAATTCGACAGTAATGGTCATTTTATTGCCAGTATTGGAAAATTCGGACACGGTCCCGGAGAATACACCTTCTTTTCCGGGGTAGCGATTGATACAGCACTGCAGAGGATTGTACTTCCCACATTCACAGATTTTATAGTCTATAATTTTAAGGGTGATTTTGTTCAATCAGTATCCAGAAATATTGTTGACTTAAATAATCCTGATTTGATCAATGAATCCCTTACATGTTCAGATGGACATTATTGGCAAACGGTTTACAGACCCATGATGGAATCAGATAACGGAGGATTCATGGAACGAAAATTATTATATAAGTTGGATGATAAGTTAAAAATATTAGATAGTATTCTGGTGCGGCAGGTATTTCTTAAGATGAAGATATTTACTGGAGGATTTGGTGGAGAATATATGTCCAGGCTCAAATCGGGGATGTATTACTATTGCCCTGTATTTTCGGCTGAACCTGTTCTGCGGGATACATTATACCGGATCGAGGAATCAAAACTTATACCGGTCATCAAACTGGATTTTTCGGATGTACTTTCTGTAAAGGAGGATACTTATGCCAATGCTGATTTCAGTGACTATGTCGGGAAGTATATGTACGAGATCAGGAATATTACCCTCCGTAGCATTTATAGAACTGATCGCTATGTATTTGCTGATTACTATTACAATAGGGATAATCGTTTATTTTGTTATGATCTGAAAGGCACAAGACGATTCAATATGTCCAAAGGATTCACTGACAATCTGTTTGCGACAGATTCAACGGTTCATCTTATGCCTGTGGATCTTGACAAGGGCGAATTTTGTTATGTTCGTAACGGATACGAGTTGGAAGGGAAAATTGAAGGCATTAATGAGAACTCGAATCCGGTGATATTTTTTATTAAGACGAAAGAATAGTTTGATGTTGCGTGTTTCATATAGTTTCATGTGGTTTCATGTGGTTTCATGTGGTTTCATATAGTTTCATGTGGTTTCATGTGGTCTCAGATGGTTTCATGTATCTGATTAACAATCTGAAACAATCTGAAACAATCTGAAACAACCTGAAACAATCTGAAACAACCTGAAACAAAACTTATTACAAAAATCATGAAGAATATTTGCCTACTGCTTCTATTGACATTACTAGTCCAATGCCGCCGCAATGAAACCAAACAACAGGATGCTACCGATGATCCCGATAAGTTTTTTGTGATCGACTATGAAAAAGCCCTGCAAAACAAAAAAACAATCAACCTCAGCGA
>JAFGOZ010000549.1 GCA_016926235.1 Bacteroidales bacterium
CAGCTGAAGGGGGATATCGAAAACAAGTGAATAGGGGAAGAGTAGGGGAGGGCGAAGACCCTCCCCTGGAATGAAACGATAAATAGGGTCATTCAACGACGAACCAGAACAATGGATACTCATCCACCTGATCTTCATTGCCCAGGTGAATGATCTCTCTGCCATCTACCTTATAATAAATGAATTCCATTACATACGATACCGATCTAATACACATATAGTAACCTTTACCTACAGGCGAGGAAAATACAAATTGAATCATAAAATGGGTAAAGGTATTTTTCAATCCTAACTTGAAATCCCCCCTATATATATAGACATTTATTTTCAGCCTCTGTTAAAGATTGAATTTTTCTTCCATAGCCTGCGTCAATTCTTCCATGCTCTTTTCGCCAAACTTTCGGATTGCCAAAATTGAATCTCTATTTGCGCCTATCTTTTCCAACACATCACCGACAGTGTTAATCCCCGCATTTTTTAATGCCTTGAATGTAGAGACAGATAAATCTAATTCCTCAATAGGAGTATTCATTATTTTTATTGTTGAAATTTTGCCGGTGATATCCTCACCTGAAATTATCGAGCTCCATTCAACGTAGTTTTTTAGGTTTTCAGGAGACATTTGTGTGAAATTTGGCGGGGTTTGTAAAAAACGCCAAAAAGCACCATTTATTCTATTAATAGAATTCTTCCCAAGTATTTCAGCTTTTTCCCATTCAACAGAATAGAGAAGATCTTTGAAGATTACTAAATCCGGTATTTTTTGATGCATATTTTTGAGTTCTTCTATAACTTCAATTAAATTTTTACTTTCAGAAATTTCCTTACTTATATCGAATTCACTATCTGCGGGTTTTGCCATTCTACTAACGTTATATGACCTATAATAATCAATTTTTGCATTTACAGCGCCGGGAACATAGTAAGGCTCCTGATTAGGGTTTGATTCTAAATGTGCTATAAGATGACTAATTGCGTCAGGCCATCCATACTGTAGGCAATAAACCTTAGCAAATTCTTTTTTTATGTCTTTTAATGAAATATTGTCTTTATTGGAGGTAGTTGAGTTTCCCGGATTATAATCGGCATCAATATCATTACCTGTAGTTCCTTCTGTGGAGGTAGATATAGGTTCTCGTGAACTAAGACCAATTTGCATCATGTCAAATGCAACTTCTAAGCCTAGGCATAACCTCTTTATTTTTCTCGGATTATTAGAGACTGTTGAATAAACGATATCAAAGTAAACGATGTTTTCTTTATTAAAAGTGTTTTTTAATGCTTCAAGTGCGTATGCCCTCATATGTTCTTGGCTTGGGGAAGGAATTTGAAAGGATACTTGGATAATTTTTTCAATATATTCTTTTCCCCGTAGTTTATACAACTCATCATCTCTTTGATACAAATCTTTGAATTTTATCTTTACCCCTTGACCTAACAATTGTTGATCACACAATAAGACAAATGCACATCCCGGAACATCCAAAAAGGTTTTTATTGTTTCCATTATCTCCAATGATACTTGTGGCAAGCAACGATCTAAATCATCAATAAAAATTACTGCTCTATTTTTAGTATTAGATTTGTCAGATTGATTGTTTAAAATAATTTCAATTAACTCCTTAAAAACAAATTGAAATTCCTCAATGGATTCAATTTGCTTCTTTGCAAAGGAATAGCGTTGTCTTTCAAGTAAATCGTCAAAACTAAATAATACTAAATGCTCGGGATTTATTATTCCTATTAATCGCAGTAGAAAAAAAGCCCAATTTGGGGGCCAAAAAATTATTGCCAAATATGTAACTAATGCTTTAAAGAATGCAATCAAAGTTGACATAGCATCTATCTCGATTTCCCCCTTTTCTTCAAATGATACAGAATAATAGAGCCTGCGTTGCCAATCACTTGTTGAAACATCAAAACCATCATTTTCAAGACATAGAGCCAATTGTAATATTACGGATCGCCATAAAGCTTGAGCACTCTTATACTGCCAGGCATTTAATTCAATAATTTCTATTGAATTGAGTGTTTTGTTGGGTAATTTTTCATCTAAATCATGACCGCTTTTTTCTAGATCATCTCTGATATTTTGGAGTGTCTCATTTTCGTTCCATTCTTTTCCTCTAGGCGTAAGGAAGTGAATGATTAATTTTGCCAAACTACTCTTGCCGGATCCCCACTCACCATGAATTCCAAGCGTCATGGGGGTTTCAGCAGTTGCTATTGTATGAGCTAATACATAGGCGTACTTAGTAAATCCAAATTTGTCATTAATCAATGAATTAATTGGTCTATCAGATAACGTTGTAGTTGTATCAATATATGTTCCATGGCGTTTTATCTTTGATATTGGTTTCTTTCGAATTTTTGATTTTATTTTTATTAGGATAATATAAAGAAGATTTGCTAAAAACATGTAAAACATACCCCAAGTGAGTAACAATTGCCATTGTGTTTGAAATTCCAGAATGCCCGAGTTAATTACATACAAAATTAAAACGCAAATCAATATTGATATTGTTATATTCCATGGTGACGAAGACCAATTGCTTTTTTTCATAAAGGGATTTTTCATTTGATTTTATCCACCTTTGGACATTATTTTACTTGACACCATGTGTAATTACTTATGTTTAGGTTGTTTTTTGTTACATATTTCTATTTTTATTTCTTATTTATATAAATTTTTATCTTAAAAATAGTAGATCAATACTAAATTATTAACCCTACGCTATTGTTATAACCTGTGATAAGTATAATTCAAAACCCCATCAGTCAGATATAAGAGGACATAAAAATGAATAAATTACAGGGGGGCGGATGCCCTCCCTTACAGTGGCGGGATTATGAAGTGGACTGTTGGGGCGGGGAAGCCGGCCGGCATTCATGCCTCCACCGCTGTTAATAAGCGCCGGCGCATCAGATGCGCTGTATCCGGCTGTGGCATCCCCGGGCTGCAATCCTTTGTTGGGCGGCAGCTGCTGACCCCCCCAGGCAGGCTTACTTTATCCCTGGCTGACATCCCCCAGGCGCAGAAGTCTGATGGCAACGAGTACATACCAGGCCAACCCTGAG
>JAFGOZ010000550.1 GCA_016926235.1 Bacteroidales bacterium
AGGAAGGGTGGTTTCAATTTGTAAGCAGCAAAAAATGCCAAGGGCGGATCCGTTGACCCGCCCAAGCACATAACTAAACCTTATAAAAACTATTTAATAATTATTCAGCCCACCAAACATGTTTGTAAATATCAGAAACAACAATCGCATTAGGATTGTATTTTCGTTCATCAATGACTGTAGGAAAGCGAACAGGTATCCCCTTATTGCTTGCATTTGAATTGGGAACAAGCACAGGAAATCCTGTCCTTCGCCAATCATTCCATGCTTCAACATTCACAAACATTAAGAAGTACTTTTGAACCATTATTTTGCTCAATGTAATCGTGCTTTCTGTTTCGCTTGCATATGATGCAATATAATCAGCTGGAGCCTCATTTTTTGTGACTTGTTTTATTGAAGACTTTACTGCATCATTAAAGATTAATGCAGATTGAACAAGATCTCCTTTTCTATAACTTGCTTCAGATTTTAAGAATAACGCTTCAGAGTAAGTAACAATTGGAATTGGCGCAGAAGGACTATTAATATAAGGTCCGATTGATGAAGTATTTGTGTCCTCGGAATTAGCAGCACAACCAATATATTCACCAGAAGGACTTTTAGAGGCATAAAATGGTAAACGAGGATCATTCATGACTATCAGCCCATCAATAAAATATTTACCCATTTTAATATAGTCTTTTCTTGCATTTTCAAATGCATACCATTGATTCATTTCATTGGTTGATGTTCCATAAATAGCATTCAAATCTCCTAAATCGGCAACATCCTTAAGATATTCAAGAACAGAGGCTGCCGACCCCGATGGGTTCTTTTTACTTAACCTATTGGCATACCGAGCTTGTAAGATGCGTACAATATTCTTCCATTTTCCCACATCGCCTCCAAAAAAGAAATCATCAGAGCCCGGAAGGAAAACATTATCCCTCTCTTCCGCATCAAAATCTTTCAATGCATCAACCAATAAGTCTTGCAATAATTGATAAACAGATTCTTGCTTATCAAATTTTGGCGTCAGATTACCTGTTATATTCCCCAATCCAGCCTCCTCGGCGGGAACATCACCCCAAACATCTGAAGCCAAAGCCAGTCCCATCACTTTTATAACCTTTGCCATACCAGAATAGTATGGGTTCCCATCACCAGCGACCCGCTCAAGATCATTACATGTCTGAATAATATTCCCATAAATATTATTCCACTCATTTAAATGGTCACCCTCTCGTAGCGTATAAGAAGCAATTTCCAACATCTGCTCCTTGGTTCCAGCAATCTGCTGAACTAAAATTGAACTTGCCCGATCAACACCACTGGTATATGATACTTGTAATCCCAATTCAGCAGAAGAAAGCAATTGAGAAGCATTAACCTTTGTTGGCGAATTCGGAGACTCATCATAGCCTTCCACAAAATCACCACAGCCTGAAAAAAACAATAAAACAGGCAGCCAAAAAATATAAATTAATTGATCTTTCATTTCGTTATTTTTTTAAACTATTATAGAATTCCGAACTTCAATCCAATGGAGAAGGATTTGGTTCCAGGGTTATTGAAATAATCAAACCCGGTCAAATTTGATCCTGCTCCAGTTAAGCTGGTTTCCGGATCAACCCCTGGGTAATCAGTGTTCAACCACAGATTTCGTCCGATCAAACTCAATTCAACGAATTTAAACCAGAAGTCGCTCTTTTTGAAATTATAACGATATCCCAATGACAGTTCTCTCAAGCGAATCCAAGAACCATCAAAAACTGCGTTTTCAGTTGCAGAAAATGCACCATCCCCTTTGTAATGGCTGAAATAATTCAAAGCTGAAATTGGGATATCATTAACCGCACCATTCTCCTTAACTCCAGGAATAACATATGTCTGCTCACGGTTTACAGATTCAGCAGTTCTTCCCAAACGATTCATGCGTGCAATAGTACCATTCCAAATCATACCTCCTTCCCTAAAATCGAGTAGAGCACTCACTGTAAATCCCTTATAGGAAAAGGAATTTCTCAAACCGGCAGTCCAATCAGGAAATGGATTTCCAATATTCCCCCGAGTATCAAGTACATTAGGTAAACCATTCGCTCCAATAACCAATTGACCCTTATCATTACGCTCCCAACGGGTAGCATACAAAGCACCATAAGCATCCCCAACTATGGCTTCAGAGGCAATGGACGTGAAAGCGGATTCAATATCAATTTCGGATACACCTTCAGCTAGTTTTAATACTTCATTGACATTTTTGGAAAAATTACCTTCGATATTCCAGACAAAGTCATTAAATTTTAAGGGTGTCGCATTAAATACCAACTCAACCCCCCTATTTCTCATTGAACCAGAATTTGCCACTATTCCTTGAAAACCAGAAGAACCAGCAATTGGTCGAGCAACCAAAATATCTTCTGTTTCCTTATTATACCAAGTAAATTCAAAACCTAACCGATTATCAAAGAATTTCAAATCCACTCCTAATTCAGTTTCTACAGTTTTCTCTGGTTTTAAGTCAGGATTACCCAAAGTATTACTATAAGTAAACCCGGCTTGATTTAAGAACGGAAAAGAATTTCCATCAGTAAACCCATCTGCAAAAAAGGGGGAAATATAATATGTTTTTGATGAATACGCAGATGGACTATTACCGCCAACTGCTCTTGCAGCTCTAAATTTCCCAAAAGAAAGTACTCTATTATCAATAAATTCAGAAAAAACAAAGGACAGACTCACTGAGGGATAAAAAAAGTTATTCTTGCTTTGCCCAAATGTAGAAGACCACTCATTTCTTCCAGTAACATTGATAAACGCAAAATTATCCCATCCAAAACCTGCATCAAAGAATAGTGCCGAGTTTCTAATGGTAGTTTGAGTTTGATCAGCATATAGATTTGTAGCATTCTTCAAATTATAGAAATTGGGAATATTAAGTTGCCTACCTCTCCCATAAAGGGCATCAGTAAACTCATGAGAAATGTTTCCTCCAGCCGTAAGAGATGTATTTAACTTCTCGAACCATGTATGATCAGCAGATAAAACAACATCTTGATAATATTGCTGATAACGAATTGTATGCTCTTCGATCTGTCCAAGTAAATCATCCACATTTTGAGAACCAATAGCGAAAATCTGCTTCCTCCTATCGGTGTAAATATCGGCACCAAGTTTATATGAGGCATTCAACCATGGGAGAATATCATACTTAAATACAATATTCCCCAAAAAACGATCAACATTATCCGTAAAAGGATTGTTTTTGGCAGACCAATAAGGATTATCATAAGCAGAGAAGTAATTTTTACTACTACCATCTTCATATTGGTAATCCGCTAAATTCCAAGATGCAGGAGTCCTAAACAATGACAACATCATTCCTGATAGATTACTACCATTCTGAGACTTAACACCACCAGAATTTGTATAGCTTGCAGAAGCAGAAGCTTTTAATTTAGAGGTTATTTTTGAATCCGCATTAATCCTTGCAGATGTCCTAGTAAATTCAGTTTCCGGCACAATCCCTTCTTGATTCAAACGACTAAATGAAACCCGAAATGTATTCTTTTCATCCCCTCCAGTAATTGATAAATTATGGGTCACCCCCACTCCTGTATCAAAAAAATCATCTGTATTATTATATGCTTGAACACCGGCTAAAGAGCTAATCTTTGGCCCCCAACTATTTGCAGTAGCACCAAGCTGATAAGTAGGAACACCCTCAACAATAGCACCTTGGGCATAAATTCTTTGTTCATCAGGAAGCTTACTTACTACATTAAACTCACTATTAATACCATAAACAATACTCATAGCACCAGATTTACCACGTTTAGTTGTATAAACGATAGCACCATTGGCAGCTCGAGCACCATACAATGCTGCTGCTGAGGGTCCTTTCAAAACCGTAACTGACTCAATATCATCAGGATTTAAATCAAGAGCTCGATTTGAATTGTTCACACCTTGCAGATTTGCATTATAAGGATAATCTCCAGCAACCGTGTTATTTGTAGAGTTATCAATTGGAATACCATCAACAACAATTAATGGTTGATTATTCCCTGTAAAAGATGAATTCCCTCGGATAAGAATTTTAGAAGATGCCCCAGGAGTACCCCCAGAACTAATTACCTGAACACCCGCAACTTTCGATGTCAACGTATTAATAACATTTGATTCACCTGAACGAGTCAGCTGTTCTCCTTTAATATCCTGAACGGAGTAACCAAGAGACTTCTTTTCGCGACTAATACCCATAGCTGTAACAACCACTTCATCCACCTGTTTGGTGTCGGATTGAAGCGCCACATTGATGGTAGAACGCCCTTGAATTTCTACTTCCTGGGTTTTCATTCCCATATACGAAACCCACAGGGTAGTGGCATTATCGGGAATCTGAAGAGAATAAACACCATCGGCATTGGTGACTGTACCAATACTGGTGCCTTTGACCATAATGGCTGCTCCCGGAATGGGAAGTCCATCGTCGGATCCGGTAATTTTACCGGTAATGGTTTTTGTTTGAGCCCACAAAGATAAAGAGCCCACA
>JAFGOZ010000551.1 GCA_016926235.1 Bacteroidales bacterium
AACACTTGGGTTACATCATCATATTTTATATTTTTTTTCAATTAAGAAACCGCCACTGGTGGTACTAAAGAAAGGGAGTAGTTTAATGTTCTGAGCTTTCTATGCATGCCTCATCTTTATAAAATTCAATATCATCTGACAATTCAATTTCACTTGGAACATTTCTGCATGGTCCAATTAATTCCTTCTTATAACCTGCCCACTCAGTCGTCAATTTCATTTGCCAGTTTGGAGTAGAAAGTCCAAATGTTCCACCAAAAACCATATCTTGTCTATCCAAATCGGTTTGTATGAACTCGCAAATACCATTCTTTCTAACCTGCTGAACGAGTTCATAAAACTTTTTTTTCTCTTCTCTTTCTGTCCCTTGATTTTTAATTATTAATTGATTCGCTTTGCCCTTGGATTGTAACTTAATTCTAAGCTTAGAAAGGATATTATTTACAATTTCTTCTGCTTCTTTAACCGAAAGTCGTGGTTCTTGTTGTACTAAAAAAGGAGGTATGTCAGACATATAAAAAAGTCAAAATAAATCAAGTTATATTCCTATTTTAAATTATCCGCTAACGGACGGCGGTATGCGCAGTGCGGGGATTCGGAGCGCTCACTTGTCGTGTTACAGCATGCTTTATTAAATGAGCCGTAAATAAAACAGGCACAACACCCCGCATTGCGTATGACCGCATGTTAGCGATAGTTTTATTTCTTAATTAATTTTTTACAGGTTTTACTAAATTCGGATGTGATTACTATATAATAGAATCCAGGAGCAATATTCCCTGGGTTAAATTCGATATTTGACAAATATGAAGAGTTTATGGAATATTGCTTAGTTTTTAAAATTCTGCCCATTGTGTTATATAATTCTACTTTAATACTACCAGTATAATTAGAATTAAATGATATTCCAATTTTATCAATAAAAGGATTGGGATAACATATTATCTCATTAGATTCGCCAAATGTATTAATTGATGAAGGGAGATCATCATATCTATTTGTTACACCACTATCCTTTATTCTTGCAATGAAGCCGGGGCCTACAGCCTCTGTATTTAATAAGTAATCTCCGAATTTTGCACCTCCTCTTGTTTCACCACCAATAAAAATATTATTAAAGTTGTCTTTCATAATGAAGTGCAGATAATCTGTATCATCATCAAAACCAGCATGAGTAACCCATGAAAGATCACCATTTGCATAATATTTCGCTACAAATACATCATTATACAGATTACTATTTGCCTTATTATCATATGCCCAAATTGATGTGTCTTCAAAAACAGCTTCATTACGAAATTCTCCAGCAAGGTAAATGAAATCATGATTATCAACTATTACCTTTTTACCGGTCTCAACATCACTTGCGACACCACTCCAATTGCCAGAATTTTTAATCCACCTTAGATTTCCATCCAATGTATACTTTGCAAGAAATATATTTTTATCATTTGCAGAAATTATCTTCCCTCCAAAGTCAACAGTTCCCAAGAATGAACCAGTTACGTAAAAATTTTCCTTTTTATTATCCAAAGCTAATGAATATCCTGCTTCAAGTGGGTCATTATTTTTAGTGCCTATTTGTTTTGACCATATAACATTTCTGCTGCTATCATATTTAATGATTATTATATCACTATGATAGGCATCTAAAGTATCTGAATTAAAATAGTATTTACCATAACACCATCCTGTAACATACATATTATTGTCATTATCAAGCTGTATTGAATTCAGGTTTAGCTGATTTGAGTTTTCTAATGAATGATTCCATTCCATTTTCCCATCTTCAGAATACTTAGCAAGAAAGCCAGTGCATCCACTATTACTCTTTATGGTGTCTTTACCTTCTGTAGTATTAAAAATTACAAACGAATTATAATTACCAACAATATATATATTGTTCTCTTCATCGAATACAAAATCCTTTATCTGAAAGTCAATTGAAGCAGTGCTTTGAATTGTATTATGCCAAAGTAGCTTGCCATTTTTATCGAATTTCCCTATAAAAGCATGTGAGTCTCGATCGTTCTCTAAAATAGTCAGACTATCAATTTTAAGTTCAATAAAGTATTGCCCTATAAGTAATATATTATTTTCATTATCAATCCTAACAATTGGATAAAAGAATGCCTTCAAATCTTTAATCCATTCTATTTGGAAATTTGTATCTGTTTTTGCAATAAAGGAGTGCTGACAATAATCAGTTACCAAGGGCAATTCGTAATTATCAAAATAGTTTTGCAAATAAAAATACATATATGATCCTCCGATAAAAATCATATTATTAGTGTCCTTATCTATGGAAAATCCTCTATCTCCACACTGAATAGGTTGTTCCCAGTTCATTTTTTGGCAGAAAGCATCAATGTTGAGAATAATCAAGAAAAATATCTGTAAAAAGTATTTCATATTTAGTGCTATTTTAAATTATCGCTAACGGACGGCGGTATACGCTGTTGCCGCTTCGGAGCGCTCGCTTGTCGTGTTACCCGAAAGATAGCCAAAAGAACAAACATTAGCAACCCTTCGGCCCGGCAATTGCGTATGACCGCATGTTAGCGCCAGTTCATTGTTCCCATTGAATTTCATAGGAATTATAATCAATATTCTTCGATTTAATTGTCACCGTATCTCTATATTCCTTTTCTGCAAACCTCTCAAGCTTCTGATATGCTGCGAAGGTTAATTCTATACTGCGATCTTCAATCAATTCAGGCTTTAAAGCAATATTCATTCCACCATGTTCGAATTGAACACTTGGGTACATTATTCCATCAGGTTCAACTGTCTCACCTGTTTGAGGATTTGTCCCATATGTATAATAAACATAATTAGAAAAGGCAGAACTGATTAAATAATTTGATTTTCCAACATCATCCTTTTTCATGAATTCAATTGAGAACAATTTTAACACCATTTTCCAATCATCAATACCGTCATTCTCAAAAGTCTTAATTAAATCATCAAATTCCTTATCTAGTCTATTTACGATCTCATTCGTTTGTTTCTCTTTTTCAAAGGAGGGAAGGCGTGCAACAAAAATATCTTTATTTAGAATCCACTTACCAATAGTCACTTCTTCAGAATTTTTATCTTGATTATTTCTATGTATCCGTGAGGTTTCAAATCGAGCAACCGTACTAGATGTAGAACAATAGAAAATGCTTTGTAAAGGTTCATTAGCCCTACCAAAATCGAGAATTCTATTTCTTGTTATAATATGTCCTAAATCCTGAACTGTATTGAAAAGGATATTCTCATTATCATTAACTCTTGCTCTAAATAAGGGCGTTCCTTTACTTATTCGGATTATTGGGAATGGAATTGAGAAAATATTCAGAGCATTCTTTATTGAAATATATGAAGAAGGTGAGTTCTCTAGCTTCTTAGCAACTAAAAAATTTAAAAGGTCAAGTATAGTGTCTCTGGATATCATCTTTTTGAATTGGCGCTAACGGTCAGCGGTATGCGCAGTTGCCGTTTCTGGGCGCTCACTTATCGTGTTACCATTTAGATAGCCAAGTGAACAAACATTAGCAACCCTTGGGCACGGCAATTGCGTATGACCGCATGTTAGCGGGTCGTTGTTTTTATAACACTCCATCTTTTCTTGTACTTTCTTTGAAGTCAAATCCTTCCATATAAGAAATTTTCCACTTATTATTCTCTTTAATAACTCTGAATCTCATTTTATAATTTTCCATTCCTTCACAACCAAGTCCTTTATCTCCACAAGTAAAATTAAATTCGCCACTTTCATTATCCAATTTAATTAACTCAACCGTACCTTTCTCTATCGAAAAACTTTCTTGACCATTCCACCAAGGACTATAATCATTCGCAAAAATGAAAGTCGGCAAATCTCCAACTAACCATTGTTCGTATTCACCATTTCTTAGTCCTTTATCAAGGGTCAAAATAATCTGATTGTAATTCTCAATAAATTCGGTCGCAAAAAAATCAGTCGATTTCATTTTAACCAAATTGTATTTGTGTTTATCAAGGTCGAACCCTATATAAATGCTGTCATTGCTGTCCGTAAGTACTGGCAACAATTCAATATGATTTTTTGAATCTGACCAATTAAGAACTTTGCGAATCAAGGTTTGAATTTCTTCACTGTCGTTAGATTTATTAGGAGTTTCTATATTTTCAAGTTTATTCTCGGTGGTAGTAGCAGTCTTGTTATTTTGATTACAACTGCTAAAAATCAGTACAATTATTATTATCAAGAATCCGATTTGTTTCATTGTTGCCATATTAGGTTAATGTCTGGTTGTGTCGCTTTCCTACAATGCCCGCTAACGGTCAGCGGTATGCGCAGTTGCCGATTCATGGGCGCTTTCGTTTCGTGTTACCCGCAAGTTAGCCAAGTGAACTGACATTAGC
>JAFGOZ010000552.1 GCA_016926235.1 Bacteroidales bacterium
CATATTAGGTACTATATCCGTATCCGGGAGAATTTCTGGGTGTTGCAACCGCACAATGGCAAACAAGTAAAAGCCAGATGGCTTTTTGCTGATTTGCCAATGAACGGGTGCCGGGTAAACCATCGAATTGTTTATTTGAACAACCAACTATGTTATCTCTCTGGATCAAAAGTAAAAGACAAGAATGGGAAGCCTGAATTGCAGATTGTGATCTCCTTCAATAAGCCTGAAGATGCAATGGAAATATACAAAGAACGTTGGCAGATTGAAACAGCCTTTAGGGCTTTAAAAACAAGTGGGTTTAACATTGAAGATACTCACCTGACCGAAATTGACAGAATTGAGAAACTGTTTGCCTTGGTGATGGTCGCATTCACTTGGGCATATTTAGTCGGGGATTATCTGCATAAATATAAAAAACCTATCACAGTAAAAAAGCATGGAAAAAAAGCAAAAAGCTTATTCAAATATGGCTTGCACTATATAGCTTCTGCTTTATTAAATGCTTTCTTTCAGGATGATATAGAAATATTTAAATTTTTGTCATGTACTTAGATAAAAGGAACAAGATATATTTCGTGAACGACCTGAACGAAAGCATGCAAAAACATCAGAATTCAGAAACCCTTGCTCCAATCAAAGCGGTGAAAGGAATGCCTGATGTAATTAAGCAGAGGATCAAAGCTGCAGATGATTTATTTTCAACAGCGGTTTCGAAAATCAGGCAACCAGTTGAATCAATGTTCAATTGATTGATTGAAAAAGCTGATATTCACTTGATTCGCATGGATAATTTATGGATACTACAATAGGTTATAACAAAATAATTCATATAATTCGTGGATGGAAGAAGGGCAGCCAATTCCTTACCAATGAAATATACAGCTGCCACCGAATCCCTAACACAAAAAGAAAGGAGGTAATTTGGAAAGAATAAGGAAATAGTAAGAATTAAGAACATACTGTTCTTCCCTGTGAAATGATATACCAGGTTTACAAAATTATACACATAAAATTAAATTATGAAAAACAAAATTTTATTTCTATTAGGAGCAATAGCTACTATAGTTATTCTAACCTTAAATATGAGAATTTCTACTAATGATGATGGTTCAGATTCTAATTTGAATTTATTAGTTAAGATGGCTTCGGCGGAAGGTGAAACTAGTGGTGGGGGAACAATACCAGGAGGATGCTATACCACCTATATTTTTGACTGTTGGAACGTCTTTGGATTTAATTTTGGACAGGCGAAAATTTGCGAATTTCAAAACGTCTACGGGTATCCATACGCATGCAGTGAAATCCCTTGCGCAGGTAACCGAATTGACCGAAAATGTGTCCAAGGTTAATTTTTAAGCAGGCTGGTTTAAAACTAATTTTGAACCAGCCCTTAATTTCAATCCACTATCAATCTTTATTAAATAAAAGTTTGCAGACAAGCAGTATGGGTTTACGTTTCTTAAATACTTATTAATAAACCCACAGTCTAAGTAAAAATTTTAAAAAAGTTAAAAATGAAAAAAATACTCCATTTATTAATAGTTTTAAATCTTATTTATATGTATTCATGTCGTGATACTATGATTGATGATAAAAACATCACAAAAATATTGATAGACAATAACTCTGTTAAGGACTCTATGGACATATCTGATTTAATTGAGGAAATTAACATTGTTCAATTAAAAGAACAAAGTGGGAGTTATATTGGTGGTGTATTTAAGCTCTTTTACAAAGATAGTATGTATATAGTATTTGATAGGGTTCAGTCTAAAAAGATCACTCTTTTTAATAAAGATGGTGATTTTATTAAAACAGTTCTAGAAGTAGGAGAAGGACCTCATGAGGCTTTACAAATAAGTGATTGTTGGATTAATTATAAAGGTGAGTTTGAAGCATATGATTATGTATTAAACAAATTATTCCAATTTGACACAACTTTCACATTAAAAAATATAGTCAAAATTCCAGAACGTTATATTATGAACTCCGTTTACAGAATACCTAAAACTGAGGATTATATTGGATATGCAGGTTTTGGACAGAGAAATAAACCCAAAGACGGTTCGCCATATCATATTGCGTTTTTAGATAAAAAACTTGCCATAACCAAAACAACTAATTTGTACGATAAAAAATATCAAGGCATTGAGTGGCGTGAATTGTACAACCACTTCATTCCTTTTAATGATACTTTGCGATTCATTCAATCTATGGATAATTATATTTATACTGTTAGTAATTATAGTTTAAGAAAAAGATACAAGATTGAATATAAGTCCCATTCTTTACCTGATAATTTTACAGAAGAAACAATACGTGAGAATTATTCTTTATTAAAAAAACGATCTGAAACTCGTAAGGATTTAGAATCAAAAGCCGCCCTTTATAAGGATTACGTTTTTTTTGATGGCACTTGGTTAGAAGGGGATAGGTATCTTGTAATTGGATCCAGAGGGAGAGATAAATACCGTTTCTATTCTTTTATAGATAAACAAAATTCACAGGAGATATTTAGTGCTAAATCCTTACACGAAACAAAAAGGTATAAACTACAACTTTTCCCTTTTGTTTATTTTGATAACCCAAGTAATTCATATATAGGTGTTGTGTTTGGAGATCAAATCAATGAATTATTATATAATGATAGCAATTTTCATAATGAATTAACTTTCAATCCTGGATCATATTATATAATGACTGTAAAGCTTAAAAAATGAAAAAATATATAGAATGGGTTACATTTATTGGGATTATTACTTTTTTTGCGATAATTGTTTTTCAGTATAGGAAGAAAATTACTCAAATCGAATCCCTACAAAATAATAATATATCCCTTATTGATAGTGTAAATAAATTTACTGCTGAAAAGTACTATTTTTCTCAATTGATATGGTTAAACTTAAATGTTGAGATGAAATATATACCCAATAATGTTAATGTATATGAGATGGCGGACAAAACAAAAAAAAATCCAATTGGATTAAGAAGCTTCTTGTCTGGTAATAAAAAAAAACTGATTGTTAGATACACTGAAATTGGATGCAATGCATGTACTGATAGTACATTCAAGTTCATTAGAAAAAATGATTCCTTACTAAATAAATACGATGTGTTTGTTTTAGTGGATTTTACAGATTATGAAAGCTATATTAAATGGAGGAAAATCTCTGAAATTACGGATAAGGTACTTTGGTTAAAAAAAGGTACATTACCTTTTCATATAGAAAAGGAAAATACTTCATATTTATTCGTAGCTGATCGGGAAGGTAATGCGTCTTCATTTTTTATTCCCAATAGTAAACATAGTGATTATTTGCGGATGTATTTTAAAAGATTAGCGAACTAAAGTACCTATTTGGGTTTGCTTTAAAGTTCAGAGGTTTTTTCTTTTATAGATGATTTTAAACCAAATGAGTTAACTAATTCTTGCCAAGGTATAGAGGTATATGTTTTTCTTAAATTTGTACTAAAAAGACAAGGTTTAAATAGTAAATCCTTAATTAAAGGAAAAGCGGTTGATTATCAATACTATATGGTTAATAACTATATTATTTTTAATATCCTAATCTGCAGATTATGTTAGAAAAATTTAGTGCATGACAAAAATATAAATCGCTGAATATCAGTAAAATAAGTATAAAAATATTTGGATAAAGCCCTGGATATCAGCACCTTACGAAAGACTTCTACATCAATTGGTAAGAATGATGATATCCAGAGTTGAGCATAAAAGTAGTGAATTAGTTTCCATTTTCCATCAACAAACAGGTTGGAATTTGGCGCGGGTTAAGTTCTTTGTTTTAATGATTACTGCCTTTTGTAAAGTTCAATCAGTTGGCTTTGAGAAACTTGCCTCAGCCTTTGATTTCAAGGCAGATGCTACCTCTTCCTTGCGAAGAATACAACGGTTTATGGCCTCGTACCTATTGGATATCGATTTGATAGCACTTATGATATTCAGGATGTTACCGCACAAGCCTCCATATCGCTTGGCTATGGACCGTACAAATTGGAAGTTTGGAAAGCAAAACATTAATGTTCTGGTAATTGCAATTGTGTATCATGGAGTTTCTTTTCCTTTGTTATTCAAGCTATTGCCAAAGTTTGGCAACTCAAATACCAATGAACGAATTGACTTGATTGAGAAGTTTATCCACCTTTTTGGATCAGCGGCACTGGATTGTTTAAC
>JAFGOZ010000553.1 GCA_016926235.1 Bacteroidales bacterium
ATTATTCCAGCAGGAGAAAATATTGATATACCAGTAAGATTTGATGCTACTGGCCTGTATGGTGGTGATTACAATGCAGAAATTATTATTTCTTCAAACGATCCGATAACACCGGAAGAAATTGTCCCCGCTCATTTATCAGTTACTGGTGCGCCAAGAATTTCAATATTCGGTCAGTTTGATTCTACGAGTGAACAAGGCTATTATAGTACAGGAGCAAGCACTGAACATATATTTAATACATCAAATATTGCAGATTCTGATGGTACATTGAAAGTGACTATCGAAGGTGATTTTAATAGTTCAAGCGAATATGCAATAGTATTTATTGAAACCATCTTTTTAGATTCTATTAATCCAACTACTACAGGGCAAACTATACGATCTTATACTATACCTAAAGATGAATTAAATGGATATATATTAGATGGTATTGTTGAAGTTAGAATAGAAAATAGCATTGCTGTTGACTATGGATATGCTGACATTCATACGGTTAGATTAACATATACATATAATAATGATTCTATTGATTTTGGACAGCAATACATTTCTTATACCAGTAATAGGGAAATTACCATTGAAAACACAGGAACCGATACATTAATTGTATCAAGTATAGAATCAAATTTGCCAGAGTTTGTTCCTGATCTTGACCAAATTACAATAGGGCCAGAAGATTTTTATGCTTTAAATATAGCATTTACTCCCGAAGCAGCTATAGTATACAATGGTATATTAACTATCAGAAGTAATGATCCGGTTGATTCTGTGCTATATATTGATATAACCGGAGAAGGTATATTGCCACCTGTGATTTCCGTTACACCCGATTCGATGGATGTTGCATTATTTACCGGTGATACTTTGACTCAATATCTGACAATTGATAATACTAACGGAGGAAGTGATTTGGTTTATAGTATAAGTACAACCTCAACTATGAATATTGAAAAAAGAGTAATTAATAATCCATCTGGTTATATGTCTGATTTTAATAAACCAAATCCATACGAAATTCCTGTTGAATATTCTAATAGTAAACCTATAAAATTAAAACCTGATAACATTATTTTATCATCAGCAGGTAGATTATTTGGATTTAATTATGAAAGCGATTTAATTGTTGAGTTAGATATGTCAGATGGAACAGTGATAAATTCTATGTATCAACCTGTTGAAACTGACTGGGGAGAATTGGCATTTGACGGGGAATTACTTTACTTTTCTACAAATAATTTTGTTACGGTTATTAATAGTACATTAACTATGATACTAGATTCATTTACTTTAAATGTGCCTGTTACAATTGATGGATTAGGACATACAGGTGAATATCTTGTAGGAGTAAGTTATGAAAATAATGAAATTTATTTATTTGATGATGAAACAGGTGAGGTTATTAACACAATAATACCAGGTGTAAGTATTGGAGGTGGATTAACGTTTGGCGGAGACAGAAATACTGTTTTTACTGGTTTTGGTCCGATTTACGAGATAGATATTGAAACAGGAATTGTTTTGAATAGTTTTAGTTCAGTTGGGACAGTATATTCTTTAGCATATTCAAATGCAAATGGGATTTTAATTTCAAACAATGAAAGTTCAGGCACTATTGATTTTTATAATCCGGATGATGGAACCCATCTTTATTCATTTGATGCTTATGGGATAAGAGGATTAGCAGCCGATGAAGCTGCAAATGGCATTAATAACTGGCTTTCTTTAAATGTTTATGAAGGAGTAGTTGCTGCAGGGTCAAGTCAGAATATTAATGTTTTATTTGATGCCACAGGTCTTTATGGAGGACTATATGAAGCTAATATTACAATAAACAGTAATGACCCGGTAACACCAGAAGTAATTGTACCTGTTCACTTATCAGTAACCGGAGCACCTGATATATATATTTCTGATGAGTATAATCCATGCATTTTTGGAGAACAATATGTTGGTTACACTTCCATGTTGGAGATATTGATAGAAAATATTGGAACAGATACTTTAAATATATCAAGTATAGAATCAGATTTACCGGAATTTATTCCAAATATTTCACAATTAACTTTAGCACCTGAAGAGGATTATACGATTGATATAAGCTTTACACCTGCTGCTGAAATATTCTATAGTGGCCAATTAACCATTTTAAGTGATGATCCAAATGAATCTATTTTGAATATATTATTAGAAGGACAAGGTGTGCTACCACCAATAATGACTGTTTTACCAGAATCAATGGATGTAGTATTGTTCTCAGAGGATTCGTTGGTAGAATATTTAATAATTGATAATACGGAAGGTGGTAGTGACCTGGTATTTGAGATAAACACCTCATATATAGCAGCAGGAAATCTGATGAAAAATACAGATAAAAATATTTACGGGTTAAATAATAATGGGATAGAAACAGATAGTTATTTTAAGGATAAATATCCATTAGCAGTTGGAGATTTTATTTCAAAATCTCCAAGTCCCTTGCCATTAACCTGTTTGTCAGTTGATCCAAATACTGGTTTAATTTATGCTCAAGAAAACTATGGGTATAATTTTTATAAATATAGTCCTTATGAAGATACTTGGACATCGTTAACTTTATGTCCAATATCTAGTGGTAATAATGGAGGGGCAACCTGTTTAGAAGGTAAAATATATACAAGTTATACTGGAAATGATCAGATCGGTGTATACGATATATTATCTGATTCCTGGTCTACTTTAATAAGTCAAGTTTATGGTGCAGGTAATATAACTACCGATGGCCAAAATATTTATTTAGTAAATGGCTATGAATTTG
>JAFGOZ010000554.1 GCA_016926235.1 Bacteroidales bacterium
CCTGTCCCTGAGAAAAAGGATCCTAAAGTAGTAATACATGGTAACTTATATTCAGAAAATGAACTTAAAACCCATTTCGAAAAATTTAACTTCATTTTCAATCCTAGACCTAATGAAAATGGAGCATTATTATATTTCAATGCAAGACTCGTTTAAAAAGAATAAAATAAAACCAGCACATAACACGGACAGTATGTTTAATAGACTTGTCACGGTTTTTGCTTAGCTCTTGCACTCAAGACAAATTCGTAATGTTAACTGCACCGCGATAAATTTCTGGCTCCGAGATAATTTGTAACCCCGCCTGAGGCGGGGCCAGTGCCTTCAGCGAACTATATACCCGGGGATAACCTCGTGGCTCCGATTAAACTTGTACCCCCGCTGCTCACTTCGCTCGCACGGGGCGCGGCGTGACAGCTTTCTTGCTTACCGGGACAAATTTGTGGTGGTGCTGTCTTCGGGTAACGCCCACTAGATTAAACCACCGGGCCGTTAGCAAAATTTGAAACTCTCTACCCTTATGAAAATTTGTTATAAATCCATTGGCAAAATCCGTACACCCTTTAAGAAAATAAAAGGTATGCCTATTCAATCTAAAGGTTCAATTGGAATTAAAGGAACCATCGAATTGAAAAGAAAATTTGTTAAAGGATTGCTTGACCTTGATAAATTCTCTCATATATACCTTATCTATCATTTTCATAAATCCAAGGACTTTAATTTAAATGTCATCCCTTTTCTTGATAATAAACCTCACGGCATATTCGCAACCAGAGCTCCTAAACGACCAAATCAAATAGGAATTTCTGTTGTAAAACTCATCAGCATAAATGACAACATTCTTGAAATTGAAAACGTTGACATGTTAGATGAGACACCTCTTTTTGACATTAAACCTTATATCTCACAATTTGATATTCATACTATTGAAAAGAACGGCTGGATTAACAACCAGACAGGCTATCCTAATGAAACAACTTCTGATGAAAGATTTAAATAAACAACTTTTGCTAACAACGCCGGTAAAACTAATAAGCTCGTCATGTTTTTTGCTTAACACCTGGTAACTTGACAGTTTGCAGGTAAATGTGTACGCCGACCGCACCAGTAGTGTTAAGAAAATAATAGTAATTTGACTCATAACCTTCTCGCAATAAACCTTGTAACGCGACACACGTATACCTCAGACAACTTGTGCCCGGACTTGCAAAAACCACGCCGTGCTTCACTCTTTTCGGCTGTGTGTCGAGATCTTGCTCGTAACAAAAACAAAACATTTGTGGTCACAGCCTTCAGTCGTTCCGCAACGCTTACTAATTCTACCGGCGGGCCGTTAGCTTTAATAGTGTCAAGATTTGGGCTTTTTACTGGCATTTAATATCTTTGTAGGACAGATTTGTAACCATGACAACATTCGAGCTTAAAACACTATTGATCCATCGAATCTCGGAGATTAATGACATCTCGTTTCTCAGGGCAATAAAAACGATTCTCGATGCCAAAACTGAATCTGGTGTTATTCAATTAACACAAGATCAACTTGATGATATCATTGAATCAAAGAAGGAGATCGAAAAAGGAATGTTCGTTGAAAATAGTGTTCTCGATAAGCAAGTACGTCAATGGCTAAGCGTAAAATAGTCTGGTCCAATAGAGCTATTAAGCGGCTCTATGGCATTCTTGAGTTCTATGATCACAGTAATAAGTCTAAAACCTATTCTAAAAAGTTACAGCAACTTCTTCAGAAACAAGTTAAAGTTCTGCTCAAATTCCCGGAGATTGGATTAAAAACCACAGAGGAGACCATCAGGGGGCTCATTATAGAAGATTATATAATCTATTATCAAATTACAGAGGACAAAATCATTATCCACACAATTTGGGACTGCAGACAAAACCCTGACAGCAAGATAATTAAATAAATGAACTAAAGCTAACACGGACAATGGGTAAGTTGTTTCCCGCCTGAAGCGGGGTACCCGGACCCTGCCCGGTGCTTGCGTCGGGTAACAAGCCACCTCTGCAGGCCGGCTCCTTCGCTAAAATTGCCTGCCAGGCATTTTTTTAACGCTCGGCCCCCGCTGAGGCGGGGCAGGCTCTCCATATTGCCGGGCCGATATATGGCATTCGTAACGCCTTAAGAACTTTGTCGTTACAACTAAAATGATGACATGACAACTGCATACTTCAACATAAAAGATAGCTGCAGATTAGGACTAATAAAATATCTTGAAAAAGCACTTTCGGTAATTCCGGAAATTGAAAATCCTGAAATCCTGGATATTGGCTGCGGAACCGGCGTTCCAACTCTTTGGCTTGCAGATAAATATTCCGGATCAATTACTGCAATTGACACAGATTCCCAATCGCTTGAATGGTTACAAAAAAAAGCCAACAGTAGAAATCTTAGCGAGAGGTTTACAACCATGAATATTTCTTTTCTCGACTTTCAGGCAGACTCAAATAATTTCGACATAATTATTGCTGAGGGATTCCTGAATGTTGTCGGATTTGAGACAGGGTTTCAAAAAGTAATTAAAATTCTTAAAAGAAATGGGTATTTTATAATACATGACGAATTCAAGGATCATGACAAAAAATGTGAGTTCATACAAAACAACAATTGTAGGATTGTTGACTCACTTTACTTAGACGAAAATATTTGGTGGAATGATTATTATAAAAAACTTGAAACTGAAATAAAAAACAAGGACAATTATGAAATCCTTAGTCTCTTTAAAAGTGACATAAAAGAAATTGAATATTATAAAGCAGATCCATCTCCTTTCAGATCAATATATTACATCATAGAAAAACTTTAAATAACAATGCCACATAACACGGACGGTAGGGTTAATTAGCTTGTCACACTTTTTGCCCCGCCAAGGCGGGATTTGGCTTCACCGAGCTAACCTTCGGCTCGGTTCGTCGTTTCGCTCCTCAACTTTTACTAACACGGACAGTTGGGATAATAAACTTTTTACTTCTATAACTGAATTGCCGTCATGTAATCGAAGAAACATCATAAAATGAATTCTATGAAAAATCTATTATTTATTGTATTTTTATTTATGAGTATGACAATCTCGTCATTTTCTCAAATTGATTCAGTCTTGACTCAAAAAGGCAAAAGCTTAAATCTGGAAGTCACAACAGGATTACAAGGCTCATTATCTTTTTTTCAATTAGGAGTTAATTTGCCACAGTATATTGATCATTTTATTATAGGAATTAAATTCAGAGAAATGAGTTCATTAACATGGGCTACATTTATTAATGAAGAAACAAAGGAATCAGTTTCTTTCCATCCAGTTGTATTAGGTGGGGTAATCAGTTTTGGTGGTACAAATGATTTGATTTTAAACACATTTCGACAATATGGAGCATGCGAAATACTAATGGGGTATTCCTTTACCCCATATGACAATCTAATATATAGTACAGGGAATTTAATTGGAAGTAATATCACATTTGGAATTTTCGGAACATATGGATTGGAATTTTTTATTAAAAACAAATCATCAATCTTTATTGAGTCAGGTGGAGGATTTAAGACAATAAAAGGAGACAAAGACAATCAATATGTGATTGCGAGTAGCTGGCTTGGCAGTGGTATTACTTTCAGAATGGGTGCCAAGATATACTTTGATTGGTGAAAATTAATATCAAATTATCATCTAGTATAAATGATATTTTCTTGATATCAGGATAAAATATAAATAAGCATTTAATTTAGCCAGTTGGCCTATTCAGCTATAATACCA
>JAFGOZ010000555.1 GCA_016926235.1 Bacteroidales bacterium
CAGATGAATGCGAGAGTCCGTGAAATGATTAAAGATGCTTTGTCAAGCGATGGTGTCGAAGAAATCTTCAAGTTAGGTGATAACCTCGAATCTGAACAAGATCTTTTTGACAAAGATTATCTGGCAAAAATTGAAAAAATCAAACTCCCAAATACAAAAATCAAATTACTTCAGATTCTGCTTGCAAAAGTCATTGGAGAGATTAAGAAAGTCAACAGAATGAAGGGAATAGATTTCACTAAAAAAATGCAGGCTCTTGTTGAACGCTATAACCAGCGTGATGAGAATGATATTTTGCGAAGTGAAGTGTACGAAGAAATGGCAGAGCACCTGACAAATATGATCTGGGAGGTTCACGGGGAGTTTTCAGCCGGGGAAGCACTGGGTATTGATTTTGAGGAAAAAGCCTTTTACGATATCCTGAAAGAGCTATGTATAAAATATGATTTCACATATCCTGAAGATAAACTGATTGAACTTTCAAAAGCTGTTAAAGATTTGGTAGATAGTCAAGCAAGATATCCTGACTGGAATAAAAGAGATGATATTAAATCGGCTTTGAAAGTAGGATTGATTTTATTGTTAGATGAATTTGGTTATCCGCCGGTTGAGAGGGACGAAGTTTATGTTGAGATATTTGAACAGGCTGAAAATTTCAAAAAATATAGCATGAATTAATTGACAAACAAAAATTACAAAATATGCCAGAAGCAAGTTTTTATTTTAACACCACGTATAATAAGTGTTCTATCGATCCAACTGAAATTAATAGTGTTGGTGGTCCAGAAAATCCTAAGATTCAGGTATGGTTAAACCTTGAATTAAATCCAGGTGAAGGGAAACAATATCAACCATTTATTCTTCTTTCAATTGACGCTAAATTAAGAGCATTTGAGAGTTCCTTTGACATTGCCTCAGGTTTATCATTTCAACATTCAAAAATAACTGGTAAATATTTAACCCGTGTTATGCTTGAATTTGTTCTTTCAGCTTATAAAATATTAAAAATTGAGGAAAAAAGGATAGACAATTTTAAAGCGACAATAGATGTAAATTTCAGAGCGATAAATACTCAGTCATTTACAGTGCCATTCGGAAATACGAAAAAGGACATAACATTTATGACAGATATCACTCAGACTTTCTGTAACATAAATTTTGAAATCCCACAATCACTATGGATTACAAAACACTTAGCTGGATTAGGTTGGCAAGCATCAAATATTATCGAATTACCATCATCAAATGATTTAATACCAGAAGAATACACTAATTCAATAAATGAATTAAACCAAGCTAATGATTATTTTAATAAGGGGGACTATGACAAAGTCGTTGCACATTGCAGAAGTGCAATTGATCCGATAAGGAAAAAGTTGCCAGAATTGAAATCACTGATTACGAGTAAAAGCTCTTACGAATGGATTGACAGTGTAAATGAAAGTACATTTAGTTGGCTTGATAAATTAATAAAAGAGACAGGAAATTTTGCCTCAAAAACTCATCATACCCCAAGTACAGGTCATTTTTCTAGGCATGAGGCGCAAGTAGTCCAAATGATAACAACTGCAATTATTGCTTATGCAGGAAAATGCATTTCGGATAATTCAATCAATAGATAAACCGTCCCTTCGTTGTCAGGCACATTACACAAAAATATTACTTTGTTTTATTTCTTAATTTTCCGGTTTGCATAAAGAGCCTTCCAGCCCGTCCCTGCCGGTCGACGAGACAGACGGCTAAAGTAGAAATCTTTATTACATCATGACAACTCCAAAATTTGCCCAGCAGCTAACTCACTGGCAAATGTAATAAGCCGTCAAGCTTCTGAATACATATACAACTAACTGCTTAGCTTATTACACTTGCCAGCCAGGTTTCGACTTATAGTTTTCGTATTTTTATGATCTTTTGGGGGGAAACAGAAGATAAAAACAAGTAGATTTTCGCCGTAAAGACAGATTCCAATAGCATGACAAATCAGTGCTATCTACTGGGACTAAAAAAACTCAACCTTGACAACTCCTGTAACCGAGACAGTTTTAAAATAGCCCAGCAGCTAACAAGCGGGTATAGGCAATAAGTTTGTCACAATTTTTGCACCACACCTTGACAATTTCATCGTGAAACAAAAATCTCGTCCGTTTACAAACATCGTGATTCCGGCTCTTGACAGATTTGTGCTAAAGAGACAATTAAACTTTTCGCCGGGACTTGCAAAAATTGCGCCATACCTTCCTTGCCACCGGGACAGCTTTTCGGCTAAAGTACCTGCATTGGTGGCCGGATGGCTGCGTCAGGTAACACTTACTGCCCATACCCGCTGGCCGTTGGCAATCATTAAAAAACAACTACCATGGAAAGAGACATTGAAATTTTAAGAATTGATCGTTGCCCAATTTGCAATGAATCTCATTCGTACAATTTAAAAGTAAAACGAACACATATAATTAAAATGCTTATTCCTGGCGAAGAACGGGAGCAGCCTATAGCTAGGCGTTATACGAGGTATTTTTTCTGTCCTTCAAAGCAGGAGAAATTTCAGGCAACTATAACTTTATATGATACTTCATGGGACCGTATTGAAGCGGTGGACATAATCGATACAAAAAATGAGTAAAAAAGCTGAAAATAGTATTGAAGTTTCAAATGTGGTTAACACTACTCCACATAATGAAGCTATATATGAAGCTGGCAAAACGTTACTTGTTGAGTCGATAACTACTGGTAGAGAGTTTTGCAAGTTTATGATAACTATGTCAACAAGTGCGATACCAATTTATTTAGGATTGTTGAAGTTTGTATTACCTGAAAAGTACATTCTAAGTTTATCTCAAGGAATTTTTGCAGTAATTCCTGCTTTTGTTTTTCTGATAGCTGCAATAATATTCACAATTGGATATTATCCACAAATCGGTAAGTTTTCATTGGATATTGTTGAAGAAATTGAAGCTGAAAGAGAAAAGACCATTAAAAATAGAAGATTATTAACCTGGATTGGTTTTACATTCTTTATTGTGGCTCTGATAGCTATGATTTTATGTGTTTTAATATTTTTAACTGATATATTAAAATAATTAACGATTGCCAATAAGGAGGACTTCATGTGGCATGCAATGCCAGGCATGAAGTCTCCCGTTGCACTATCCCGATAAACCGGGACAATTTAGCCGGGAGCCTGTCCTTAATCTATGCACTTACCGCCGTTATTCGTGATCCATGTGCTGCTTCATTTTAGTCTGATCAGGTGGTTTTTAGGTTCTATGTTGATGCCGTTTTTACATTTTCATTGATTTATAAGGAGCTCTTTCTACCGTTCGGTATCATTTTACAAAATAATTCTTAGAAAGCTATCACACCCCTTTTTTGGGGTGGGATTTAGTGCAACACGGTCGGTATATGTCATTGGCTTCCCGCACCGCGAGAATCTTCTGGCTAAAGAGGACTGTTAAGTGGTCGGCGGTGCGGCCTGCCCCG
>JAFGOZ010000556.1 GCA_016926235.1 Bacteroidales bacterium
ATGTCTTTGCCATTTGAAAAATGCTCCAAAAACGCCAATCCAAAAATGTACCAGTGCTAAAAATTACATAACTGTTAAATAGGATTAAGATATACCCGATAATACCTCACTCAACAGTTGAGTGAGGTATTAAGGATGTTAACTATGCAAAACATTGATCAAATAAAAGAGTTAAAATACGTTCACAATTTAAGCTATAGACAAATACAAAACATTACAGGACATGATAGAAGAACTATTAAAAAATGGATTAAATCCAATCAATTCCCTGAATATAAAAGGGAGAAAAATACTTCCCCTATAAAGGATAGGATATGCCCATACATAAAACAGTGGATAGAAGAAGATCAAGCTCTGATAAAAAAAGGTCAAAGGAATAGAATAAGGACAGCTGCCACAATGCATGCAGATTTGAATCGTTTAGGAATACCTTGCTCTGCTTCTACTGTCAGGTATTATGTTTCCGAAATGAAACCCAAAGAAGTTTTTATTCCACTTTCATATAATCCAGGAGAAGATTTACAGGTTGACTGGGGTATCTACGAAGTTTCTTTTGCTAATGAGATTTCTTTGAAAGTGAATTTATTTGTTGCAACATTGCCATATAGCAATACTCGATTTGTCTATCCATATATCAAAGCGGATACAATGTCCTTTTTAGATGGCCATAAAAAAGCTTTTGAGTTTATTGGTGGGATACCCAAGACAATCACTTATGATAATCTCTCTTCAGCAGTAAAGAAAATACTATCCGGTCCCAATAGAGAAGAGACAGATAGAATGCTTCATTTTAAGAATTTCTTTGATATCCAAACAAACTATTGTAATGTTGCCAGAGGAAATGAAAAGGGAAGTGTGGAAAATGGCGTGGGATATGTGAAAAGAAGATATCTACAAGGGCAGCTTGCTTTCAATAATTTTGATGAGTTAAGGAAATACCTTGTACAAAGATGTACTGAAGATCTCCAGCAATCCCATTATTCAAAAGGAAAGATTATCTATCAACTTCTCAAGGAAGAACAGGAACATTTGAGACCAATACCTGCTGAGGATTTTGATATTTCATTCAAGAAACCCGTAGTTAGTAGCTCTACACTATTCATTGATTATGATGGAGTAAGATATTCCATCCCTAGTGACTATTGTAAAAAGCAAATACTTTTAAAGGCCACTCCTGAAGATATCAATTTCTATTCAGGGGATAAGCTGATAGCCTATCATAAAAGAACACAAAAGTTTTTGGAAAATGAAGTATCTGATTTCAGACATTATTTGCCTGTCCTCTTAACAAAATCAAGAGCAGTAGATAAAGCAAGATGCATAAAGAATGCTGATTTTCCAAAAGTATTCTGGGATTATTTAAAAAAGCTTAAACAACGGACTGTAAATGGAAATAGGGAAATGGTCAAGATATTACTCTTGCATAAAATATATGATCTCAAAGACATATTTTTTGCTATAGAATGGTGTCTGGAACATAATAGCTATAGTTATGATGCAGTTCTGATGTCATTACAAAATGTTACAAAAAATACTATTCAAAAGGAGAATTTAACAAAATCATACCACCAGGTAAAAGATTATTCCACAGACCTAAATAAATATGATGAATTATTAGGAGGAGCTTATGCTAACTAAAGAAATGGTGTCCACCAGAATGAAAACCTTAAAAATGTCAACAGCTTTACAGGAATTAGATGAAATTATTCGGAGCTCAGACCAAAATAATATCAATCATCTGGACTTTTTATTGCAGATTTTAGATACGGAAATTAAAGGGAGAGAGAACAAACGTATTTGCAGACGCATTAACACAGCTCGATTCCCAATAATCAAGACTATTGCGGATTTTGATTTTACAAAATGCCCATCCTTGAATAAGCATCAGATATTATCCTATTGTGATGGCAGTTTTTTAGAGGAAAATGAAAACCTCATACTAGTAGGGCCTCCAGGGACTGGTAAAACCCATTTGAGTATTGCAATAGGGTATGAACTTTGTCAGCGGGACAAATCTGTGTTCTTTACTACAGGAACTGCTTTGATTAACAGAATGAATGAAGCCAAGGATGAAAAAGCATTATCAAAATTTTTTAATCAGGCAAGTAAATGGGATCTTATTATCATAGACGAAATCGGATATTTCCCTTTTGAGAAAAATGAAAGCGAATTATTGTTTCAATATATCAGTGAGCGTTATGAACGAGGATCAATTATTATTACAACCAATCTTCCTTTTTCTCAATGGAATGAAATCTTTTATACTGAAAGATTAACGACTGCAATGCTGGATAGACTTATACATCATTGCAATATTATTGAATTCTCAGGAGAAAGTTATCGATTTGCTAATTCTTTGAAAAAGAAATCAGCAAAGAAAAAGAAGTAGAATGCCGATAATATTACTAAGAACAACTTCTTTCTAAATTAACCGCACTGGTACATTTTTGAATTGGCATTTCTGGGACAATTTTCAATCGGCATATACAACTATACATAATATTCAGTTATTGATCATAATATTATTGAATAATCATCAGAAAATTATCACTGCATTTTATTGAAATTATTTTTTCTTTAGTATTTATTATCACAAATCCTGTCAGGAAATGATGATGGAATATTCCTATATAAAGATAAAACAATCAGGTTCAATACTCTGGGTGGAAATTATTAATCATCCGGTTAATTTTTTAACAGTCGATGTTCTGGAAGAGCTGTTTCATCTGTTGAGACAGGTGAAAAAGGATCCTTCTGTCAGGGTTTTCATTTTAACCGGCGGAATTGAGGATACTTTTATATTTCATTTTTCCATTCCTGAACTGGAAAAGATAAGCAGGGACAACAA
>JAFGOZ010000557.1 GCA_016926235.1 Bacteroidales bacterium
AATGATCTGTCCCATTCCAGATAACGGATTGGTATCCAGCTGGTTGAGTTTCATTAACAAGAGTTGTTATTTCCTTGCCGAGTATATTGTAAATTTTAATGGTTACTTTTATCTCCTCTTTCAAAACATATTTTATGGTAGTAGTAGGATTGAATGGATTGGGATAGTTATTGGATAAAGTGTATTCATCTGGTAGAACTTTGGAGCATACTTCGGTACTATCTTCATTATTTGATTTAATATTATCGTCGTCTTCTAATAAATTATTCTTGGCTGATGAAACCCTCTTAGCCATTCCACCGCCAAGCGATGGATCAATATAAGCATAAAATGTACCTCCTTTTTCTACAGTAAATCCAAGATCAAAAAATATTGCTTTTGCAGCTCTAAGTGTAACATTGCCACCACTTGTTCCATTGCCTTTAACAGTATAGTAAGTTCCCCCACCTCGAGGAATATCAATTCTATCACCTGCAACAAAAATGGAATGCGGGCTCTCATGTGTTTCTGTTTCACCTATATTTACTAAGTCATTTTGCAGAACAAGACTGCCGCTTGCCTCTATTACAGCCCTGAAGGCATTAACCCTGCCCCATCCCATTTCTGCAGAGAGAGTATTATTATGATAATCATATCCACCTACCTTATCAGCTGTTTCTGTAATAATGTCGAGTACTTCACAATCCCAAGAGCGTAACGTAGGATTCAGAGAAAGAACAAGAGCTGCGATGCCGGCAACTAGTGGGCAAGCTGCTGAAGTTCCCCCCATCCGCCCGGTGTATGAAAGATAATTTGTACCCCAGTCAGGAAGTACTTCGCCCTGATGAGGATAGTTGTCTGATTTTCCAGGATTATCACCCGCTTCACCCGGAATATCCATACTCCATATTTCAAAACTCTCATCTGGCATATAAAATTCATCATAATAAGCTCGATGAGAGGGGGCAACGACATCGATTCTCATGCTTGTGCTTGTTGGACTATAATCTGATTGCTGATCGTACCTATCTGAGGCACCTACCGCTATTACTCCTGGTACAGAAGTTATTCTAGCAGGAAATTCTACATATCCGTCGTCACCCTGAGAATGTTCCGCAGTGTTACCTGCAGCACAGACAACTACACATCCATAACTGATAGTTCCAATCTGCCTACCAAGATCAATCGCATTTTCAATTGCAGTCTCAATAACATCGTACTCGTTTTTAAAACCCCAACTACATGAAATAACATCGGCGCCATTATCCCATGCAAATTCAATGGCTTCGGCGCAGTCACTTACAACTATATATTCTTTCACATTCTTAAGGCGAACACGAATCGGCATGATTTTACAATTTGGTGCTATCCCCGAAATGCCTTGATTATTATTTTGTGTACCTGCAGCGATTCCGGCACAAGCGTTGCCATGATTAGAGTCTCCCTCAGGAGATGGATCATTATCATCTGAATAAATATCACTACCAGGAAGCCGGATTTGCCGGTTTGATGGTAAATCGGGATGATTTGCAGTGACGCCTTCGTCTATTATAGCAATTATAATATCGGAACTCCCCTTTGTAATTTGCCAGGCTTCAGGTGCATCAACGTCTGCATCCTCTAATCCGGTATGTCCATCATTGATTACTTGTCCAGTATTATGCAGATTAAATTGTTTATTGAAATATGTATCATTTGGAATTTCGCATCCATATGGAGTTATTTTTACCAGAAAATTAGGTTGTGAGTAATGCACTAATCCGGTTTCAAAAAATTTATTAGCTACTTCTAATGTTTTGTCTTTTTCAGATACTATTAGAATATCGCCAAAGTGGAATGATTTTTTTATTTTGAGTCTTAAAGAATTTAGCAGATTACTCTTCTGTTGCTCA
Organism: Bacteroidales bacterium; assembly: GCA_016926235.1. The sequence continues at coordinate 1,872 of JAFGOZ010000557.1, forward strand.
GAGACCTCAGGTTTAAATTTTATACATATTTCATCTGCTATTCCGATTTCATCTCCATTATTATCAAGGTACATAGTATAAACAGTTTGTACATTAGAATAACGCAGAGCCTCTAATTTTTGATTACTCCCCCTTACTATAAAAGTTTTAGAATTAATATTTTCAATAACGTAATCTTTGGGGATTAAACCTTCGCTGCTCAAAAGGTTGGAAAAAGTTGACATGCTGACTTCTTTTTTAGTTTCTTTCGGTAACTGAACGATAACCTTATCAAATATCTTGGTTATTTCAATTTTTTCATATTTAGAATTATAATAGAAGATTCTATCATATCCAGATATCTTGCTATAGATTGATATTAGTATAAACACTAACATGCTAACAACTATTTTATTTTTCATATTAACTCCCATTTTTTCTTCAATGGATGAGCATTGGATGTAAATAATAGAAATGCTTAAATTTTCTGTTTTTATAAGGTGAAATAAAATTTCTTCCGATATTAAATATTGGACAACTTTCTATTTTTTTCAAAAGTATTTGTTGCCTGTTCATTAGCCTAATATTTTGTAATTGTTTTTGTTCTGGTTGGAATGGCAGAATTCATTTCAAAATATTCAATTAGAAATCTTCCCTGATCAAAGAGCATTTTTAAATCACAAGATCGGTCGGATTCAATTGCGGTGAAAAATTGAGTTTTAGTATTATAATCAAAAGCTGTTATTGACCAATTATTGCCTGATCCAACTGCATAATACCATATCCCATACCAAATGTCCATTGCCAAATAAGGTTTTAAAGCAGTGATTTTTACCTTCAATGAGGTGCCTTTAGTTAAGTTAGCAGCAAGGCTAAAGTATTCACCTGAGTATGAAGTATCATTAAGTGCTAATATATTTTTTCCATACAATCCTAATGAAGGATATTCTATCAGCGATTCAGTAATTGGAAATGAAGTACCTTCAATAAAATTTCTTAGATATGCTTCAAAATTTGGTATACTTGCGGTAACACCAAGATCAGAATATCTTTTTTCCAGATTATTTCTAATAGCAAGTGTATCAAGATAGACGACATGATTGATTAGTTGTGAACCTAATGAACTACTATTCAATTTGCCATCTTCTTTTATGTCCGTACTGATGTTAGACAGAAGTTCAGTTAATTCTCCTTCACTACGATAGCCCTGTAAAATTAATGAAATTGCCAACAGGATAGCATTACCATCCCCTTGTTCTGAAATATCCAGTAGATCAGAAGATGCAATATCAGTTTTTCTGATATTAAAAATAGCTAAAATGTCTGATTGAGCTTGCTGCTTAGCTTCATCGAATGAAAAACCGTTTGATAAGAGATATTCTATTCGTGATTTTTCAAGATGAGTTATTATGTTGACATTTATCGTATTTTTATCAGATACGTCAGAGAGAGCATAAAGAGTAATTTGGGCTTTTGATTGCTCACCCAGAATTTCATTAAAATAAAAACCATCTGCCCTCAAGCAAACGTAATTTGAAGCCAATTCGATATTATTTACTTCAAAGCCTCCCTTATTATCAGCAATCTGGGTATTAAATACTTTTCCGGTTTGAGATAAATCTTCGTCGAGTTCATTGATTGTAATCCCTGATCCGTTGATAAAAGGTCCTTTTTGAACATATCCACTAATTTTCTCTTTTGTAATAATATTGGATTTAGGATAGGTTGAATTTTCGCATCTAAATATCAGGAATATCGCTATTATTGACATATAGATAATTGAAATTATGTTCGTTTTCATTTTAAATAACCTCCTTTTAATGTGTTTTAACATGTGAAAAAATCTATTTTATTAATAAGAGTTTTTTAATCCTGACAAACGAACCGGCTTTTAATTGATAAAAATACAAACCGCTTGGTAATCCTGCAGCCATCCATTTCACTTCATATCTTCCGGCAGTGAGTCTTTTATTCAATAAATGACAAATCTCTTTCCCCAGCTGATCATAAATCACTATAGAGACTTCTGAGTTATTTAGTATATAAAATGCGATCGTTGTGGAAGTGTTGAAAGGATTTGGATAATTCTGACCTAGTTCACATGAGGTGGGAATGTTATAATTTACTTTATGGATTAATGTAATAGGTTTCCTGTTGCGTAGAACGATACCTTTGTTAGTCCCGGCAAAAAGGCGATTTTTTGAATCAACGGCAAAAGCAGATACATAAACATTAGTCGTAAGGCTGTCTACAATTTGGTTCCATGTTTCACCATTATCCGTTGAATAATAAATACCCCCTTCTCTTCCCGTGGTAGCAAAGAGATGATCATTCGAATCTATTTCGATTTTCCAAACAAAATAAGGATAGAAATCAAATAAGTCCTGCCATGTTTCACCATGATCCGTTGAACGACAAAGATATCCATATTCGTTTCCTGCAATTATCTGATCTTTGGAATTCACGGCAAGGGCAAATACACGAACAAATTCAAAAATAATACCCTCATACTGATAACTAATGTTCCAGGTATCTCCATCATCAGTTGAGCGGTAAATATCACCCCAAGCCGTACCAATAAAAAGATCGTCATTCGAGTCTATGGCAATTGATTTTACATCATTCCTTACATTCTGTATATATGGAATCTCTACCCAGGTATTGCCATCATCTGTTGAACGATAAATACCATGTGAGCAAGCGACAAAAATATAATTTTTAGAATTTACAGCAAGTAATCCCGAATGATTTTCACTAATTTTTATCCAGGAGTTCCCATCATCTATTGAACGATAGATACCATTTGCCGCAGCAAAGATGTGATCGTTAGAATTTACAGCAAGTGATTGGACATCTCTGCTGGTTAAGCCGTTATTAATTTGCACCCAGGTATCACCGTCATCTGTCGAACGGTAAATACCGCTGTCGCTGGTCGCAAAGTTACCGTCGGCGCCCGCAACAAAGAGATAACCTTTGGAATTTACGACTATTGCCCGGATACCATTGCTATAAGGACCGTTCGTTTGCTCCCAAAATTCCTGAGCAGGGAGGGCAATAGTGATCACAATGAATATAAATGTATAGCATATTACATTTTTTTTCATATCAATACCTCTAATTTAAATACTATTTTTCATCTTGAAGCTCCAAATTCGTTATTAGCGGATATTATATTCACTTTTTTGATTTTATAATTTGCTATCATTCCTGTTCGATTGTGAAATGTTAAGTCTACACTTATTTACCAAGCTCCTTCTTCAAATCCTCAATCTCTTCCTGTTGCTCCTGAATAGCTTGCGTTAAAATCGGAATCATCTCAATATAATTGATTGATTTGTATATCAATGGTTCGCCTTTTTCATCCTCCGGCGGATGAGCTTCGGTGCTGACAAGTTCAGGAAATACTTCTTCTAATTCTTGAGCCGTGAAGCCATAATGCCTGCCAGATGC
>JAFGOZ010000558.1 GCA_016926235.1 Bacteroidales bacterium
ACACAATCATAGGCCACCACCGGCAGTCCGGCAGACATCGCTTCCCCGATGGCATTCGGGAATCCTTCCGAACTGGATGTAAAAGCAAATATCTTTGCCCTGGCATAATAATCTCCGACATGTTCCTGTTTGCCCTCCAGTTTGATAAAATCTTCAGCCCCGGCACTTGCAATGATCTCTTTCAGCCGTTGAGAATGATTTTGTTTTAAATGATCATAACCCACAATCTCCAGCTTCCATCCGGGTTTTCCTATCTTAAGAAACATTTCAATGAGTTTATCCTGGTGCTTGGATTCAATGAGTCTTCCAACCATCAACACCGCATCCTCCTTCTCTATGTCTCTATTGATCTCAACTAACCTAATCGGATTACCGATAACTTCGATATTATCATGATTGAACTGGGTCCTGTATATTTCCCTGGCTTTTTCGGACTGTGCGACAACTCCGGCCGCCCTCGGGTAAAGCATCCTGCGCAAACGGTCGTGATAACGGCCTAATTTTTTATCCGGCTGGCACCGGTCCGAGATAAAAACCGGGAATTTAAGTCCGATCAGGGCCAGCAGTACAAAACTGTTCCAGTACTCCCCAAAACTAAGCATTGAAACAGGTCTGACCTGCCTCACCGTTTTTCGGATAAACAGCAGTGATCTGAGTGCGGACCACAATCGCAATCTGTTATTAAACTGAAATCCCGGCTTATGCACAATGATCGTATTAGGAATGCTATAGAATATTTGCCTGGATATCCCGTAAAGCACAAGGTGAACTTCCAGTTCCTCCTTCGAAACAAAATACCTTGCCAGCTCAGACATCACCCGCTCCATTCCCCCCGCCTGTAAAGACGGGATCACCAGACACAACCTCTTCGTTTTCATAATACTACCTACTTCCTACTACTTACTGACTTCCTGCCTAATCCTAACCACTTTACGCTTTACGCTTTGCGCTCAATACTTTTAACCAAATCCTCCACCATCCAACCATATGGATTGAAGCTCCCTGCATGCCACGTCATATCCCTGTCCCAGTATCCCACACAGGGATCGTATCCTTCCATAGCGTATCCATAAGATATTTCGACAATTAATGGCTTCCCATCAAGATAAACAAAGTCATAGGCCATATTTTGATCCTTCAATTTTTCAGATACATTGAAAGCAGTCTTAATTGTTTCATCATCAAAATGTTCCTTCTCATACAATATAAAACCACTTCCAGATGCCCTGAAATCATTTTTCCGTACTATTCTCTTTATTGCAAACGCTTTGTTGTTAATTACAACCACACGAATATCAAATTCATTTCCGGGAATGAAATCCTGAAACAATATATATCCTTTTTCTCTGCCTGCAATCCTGGCATAGTCTGTTGTATAAAATAGTCTTATAATTCCTTTTATCACATTCCAAAAGGATGTTTTTCCAAGCCTGTATTTGCGGTATCGCTCTGAAAGGTTGCTCCATCCTCTATATTGTTTAAAGCCGTATGAGAAAGCTTTTCTGATAAGTCTCCTGGCATCAGATAATGAATTAACCAACCGAACATTATCCGAGCCTGCCCCGGTACGTAATTTGAAAATTTTCGGAAATGATGTTTGATCTGCCCAAATGAGAGCTTCTTTTTTCGTGTAGAAAACGTAGGAAGACGCCAGAGGTGCATTCACAGCTTCTAGAAGATATTTTTGTCCAACTTTATCATCAAAGTGCCACACTGTATTGATATCTGGAAATACTTTCTTCCCTGATGCCTGCACAGAGAATAACAGTTGTTTCGCAAACAGACTTTCCCTTGCCCCTTTATGATTAAAATGCCACATTAAGGCATCACAGTCAGCTAACTGATTTATTATATCATTTTTAAAACAATCAACTAATTTATATTCTATTTTATTTTTCTCACAGTAAGATATCCATCGATCACTGAACGATCCAGGATTATTATGTATTCCTAACTTCATAGTATTAAATAAATTAAATAAGATATGATTTCCATCCAACGGGTGGAACTGCTTTAACTGTATAACTTTTAAGATCCTCAATAGAAATACTTTCTTCATTTAAGGTAATATTACAATCCTCCGAATAAATATTCAAATTTTCACGCAGCAGGGGTATTTTTTCGATAGGAAGACCCATCAAAACAGCCATAGCTCTGTCATTAATCAAAGGATTGTCTGAAAATGATATGAAACCGAGTGGAAGCGGATCAGGTTCCAATGGTCCATCTCCCTGCCCGGCAATGATGGCATCGCATAAATTATAGATAATACGTTGCGGATCAGAAGCTATTTTCCCTTTAGAATTTCCAAAAACAGCTATTTTATTAAGGTCTCCAACCATTCTCCAGGTAGTATCATTCCCATACCATCCTGCAGAAAGTCGGTGTTCAGGTCCGGGAAAGGAGAGTCTCCAGAACAAGGATGACATCTTTTGCCAGAACCAGAAACTTTTCATACCCTGCCTCTGATTCGCCATATCCAGCAAACGCTCTGACCAATACCTAAGCAGTGAGCCTCCGGGATAACAGTCACCGCCTTTATCCACTCCACCCAGCCTGTGATGAGGCAGGAAATCCTTGTCTCCATTAATTCCAACAATATTTTTTAAGGCACCTGTAATGCCGGTTTTTTCATGAGTCTTTATTTTCGGCATTGATATAACAATATCTGCGTCAAAAAAATCCCTGGCAATGCAATATTTATGAACCCCGGGTGAGTGAGCGGAGAACATTCGGGCAGGATCATAATTGGTTACCCTGAATTTAGACTTACCGGGCAATGTTATTGGTTCGAGGTAACTTTCAGAACCCAGATCAAAAATCAGGAATTCAGAAAGAGGTTTAATTTCAGATACTGGCTTGTTATCATGGATATTGTACCTTCTGCGTCGAAAATCCTTTATGTTAACGTTGATATTATACGCTTTAGAAAGAGCTTTTACACTATTAATAAATGATTCCAAAATCATTTTATCCCAAATACAACCTTGAATAGGAGCGTCACCAATAATAACCATTCCGGGTTCCATTTCAAGGATAATTTTCAAAGTTGCCAGAACAAAAGCATCATTAGTACGTAAACAGATCTCATCAGAAATTTTATCTGAATGAACTACCCAATTTGGTTTGAGTAGAACTCTCTTATTTCTAATATTATCCTTATTTAGTTTAAAGCTGATTAACTCTCTGATTACGCTCTCCATCTGGTCTGTTTTCAAATAAACAGAAGCCAGACTATTCACTTTTCGGTCTTCAGTATTTTTAAATATAGTTTTAATATGTACAAAACTATTCATTGTTCTTTTCAGTATTCATTAGTTCACCTAAATGAGTTGTAGTAATAAATTCAACTTCAGGCCAATTCTTAGTTATTTCCTTAAGTAAAACTGAGAGCTGCCGTAAACCTCTATCACGATTCGAAAGATTTAACTTTCCAATATAATTAACCCTGTGCGAACTTATAATAGCAGGCTTTTTCCATCGAAATGCCGATTTGATCTCAAACAGGCAGCTGTCAATCCAGTCTTTGCCTTCCTGACTGGGTTCGAAAAAGCAATTCCGGATGATATAACTTAAACCGTTTCTTTCCTTCTGTCCAAGATAATGATATACTTTTCTAGTTTTACCGATTCCATGGGGTTCGTATTGAATTTTGGATGCAAATCTGTACTTTATAGCATTTTCCACTAATGTTTGGTTCAGAACGTTATTCATTGTGCCATTGGGAGGCACAAAGAATTCTGCCGTGTATCCCATGATTTTCTCAAACAGTTGAAGGCCATCAGTAATAATGCTTCTTTGATACTCAAGCTCACTGATATTATTCATTAAAAATGCCGCCTGATAATCTACATCAGGAAATGATTTAGGAACAAAGCCCCACAATCCTTCATTAAAGGCAACCATTGTATCCTCCTCACCCTCCTGAAGTGCTTTTATCCATGCAGTGACGTTCAAGTGCTCCCGGCCATGCATTTGAGGCACAAAAAGCTCTTTATCAATACCTTCCTTCCAAAGTTCGAAGGAGTTCTCACAACCCGGATATCGTTTCAGGGTTGTGGTAAAGGGTTCATAATAATACTTCTGGAACCCTGAATCTGCAATTTTTTGAAAATCAGGATTTGCAACTATACATACCGGAGTAAATACAGCATTCTTACCTTTAAAATCTTTGGAGTTTGAAAGTACCTCATAAAGGCCTTCCAGATCCTGACTTGTGGCCAGTGTATCATTCAGATTATATCTTTCTGCGTCCTCCGATCTTAAATCAAGACCTAATTGTTCAAGCTTCACAAATGAATCAAGAGAAGGCATTCTTATGCTTCCCCAATCGTCTGATTCAATCACAATCAGTTTCCGTCCTGTTTGCCACCCGGGGATATTGCTTAAATTCTTTTTAATTATTCTTCTGATCTTATATTTATGCATTATTAATGATCAATTAGGAAAGAAAATCTCTGCCAGAGGTATTTCATCCGCCAAAAAAGGCATACCAAAACCTGGTAAAAAAATCCATGAATTTATATAATCTGCACCTTTCCTGAAAACTATAGCAATATACAAAGCCATTGGAAACAGTCCGATCAAGGTGAGTAGATTAATTTTATTAACTTGAAATTTTAGATAATACAGGAATATGTATAATGTTGTAAATAACATGAAAACTAATTGAAATCTATCCCCAAAAGAAGGAATAGATTTTCCAAAATTTATAAATGAAAGAAAGAGAAGTAAAAAACTGAACAAATTTTTTTCTGCTTTTTCATTCATCAGATATCTATATTTAAGATATATTACACTCAGTGCAAATAGAAGGTAGTAAAAAATAAGATCTTTACTTAAGAGTACAAACCAGTCAACTTGCTCTGCTACTTCCTGAAGAGTACGATTGTAACTTTCTCCAGTATATCCCGAATACCTGTTTTGTAACGCACCACCTAGTCTTAGTGCAATTGTATTAAAGACAGGCATTAATAAACCCGGCAAGAAGAAAGAGGATATTAGAAGCGGGAAATAAATGTAGTTTCGGTTCCCTACAAAATAATATATAATCAGGATTACATTTGCCGTCATAAAACTCCAATGCATAAAGCAGGCACCTAAGGTTAGCAATAGAAATCTTTTATCTCGGTACAAAACAACCTGATAGGCTCCGTAAAAAAACATCCAGGCTGCTGTCCACATTCTTGGAGCATAAATAAATGTGACAGGAATTATTGTAATAAAAAAAATCATAAATATCAAACTGTTTAATCCCGGATTTTCCAGATAACGCTTATAAAGAAGATAAATAGATATAAGGTGAAAAAAACCGAATACTGTAGCATATGCAGCAAATAAGAAATTATGCTCAGTTGTAAAACGGGATACCACAAAACAGATGAAGGGTTCTATGATATCCACTGAAGTATCAGTTGAATACAGTCCACCAACAATATTAAAAAATTCTGAAAATGGCCGAGTTGAAATATACAAAAAGTCCTCTACGTATCTGTATGAATCGGTAAATGGATGGACAATCATAGTAAGGCCATAATAGATAAGAAAAAAATATACAATATTCCTGGCAATCCTTTCCTTGTAGTTTGCAAGAGCTATTATGAATGATAGAAATGGCCAAAGGACAAAAAGAAATAAATAATGCTTATAATTAGATTTATAAGAAAAAAGATATGGATTTGATATGCTCATGCTATTATCCATTCAACTATAATTTAATCTGTACTTGACCAAGTATTATTTGAAGATATTTAAAATGAAATTTATTAATAAATTCAGTCAGCAATTTAAAGAATCATTTTACTTCCTGTCTAATCTTTTTCTGACGCAATTCCCGGCAGCTGCTAAATTTTAAATAGAATACTATAAAAAAAGCTCCAAAATAAGGTGAAAAATTATATAACATACCACATATTAAATTCCATCCTTTGCATCCTTTCAGTCCAAGCTTGGCCAGATTATAAGCCTTAAGATTATACACCGTGTTCATAAGCTCTTTAAATGATCTGGTCTTCACTGCGGAATATAGCGATAAGATAACAAACTGCAGAATAGGTCTATTTATAAATGAATCTTGGTCTTCAGGCAGCTTATATTTATTTTTGAAATTTTTCAGGTTTCTTGCAGCTAGCCCATATCCATTTCTTGCTTCTTCAGAATAGTATAGATCAGAATTCATCGCTGAATACTGGCGATCAACTTTTATGTACAACAATTTCTTCATAAATAAAATGCGATTGGCGAGACAATGGGCCCGGGCTAAAAATTCACCATCTTCAAGAAATGGTACATTAGGGAGAAATTCCAGGGAATTATTTCTTAGAAAATCTGCTTTAAAGATAACACCAATCGAAATATCAGGAAGAAAATATTTTTTCTTATGCAACTGATTAAAAGCTTCAATACCAGTTATTACTCTATCCTCAAACTCTTCATTGATTCTTTCACCAAGCTGTTTGTTTTTAATGTCTATAAAAGTATAACCCGGAATTAACATATCTATACTATTCGAGTCAGCTGCTTTCAATATCTGTTTAAAGCTATTCGGATAAATATAATCATCCGGATCAATAAACATCAAGTACTTCCCTGTAGCTTTATTAATTCCATAATTGCGGGCTACTGAAACGCCCTGGTTTTCTTGATCAGATAATTTGATATTATTAAACTCCTTCTGCAGATTTAGAACAATTTCCCTGCTATTATCAGGTGATCCGTCATTAATACAAATGAGTTCAAAATTCTCTGCAGGCAAATCCTGATCCTCTAAACTTCTTAAACATTTCTCCAAGAATTGTTCAACGTTATATATAGGAATTATTATTGAAAGCAATCTCATATCCTAACCATTAATATAATAAGTGAATTCCATTTACATGTAATTAAAATAAATACAAATCCATTATATAGGGTTTCTATCAAATGTCCTTTATATTTTACCTTCTCTTGTTAAATAACTCTAATCCAATATTAAAAGTTTGTTTTAAGAAAGAGCCAAACATATAATATTTGGACATTAATTTACAAAGAAAATTTAGGGACTTATATTTTGCTGAGATGTAAATAATTTTTTGTTTCAATGAACGCAAATTTTTTACATGGCTGAGTTCCTTCTTTGCATTTTCTGGCTGATTAGCAAGTAAATATTGATAAATCAAATCAATTTTATGTTGGGATAGAAAGGCTTCCTTGATTTCAGTTGGAGTATTATATTTCTCCATCAGATAATTTACCAATGACAATGATGTTGCACTGAATTTTTCAATGGCACTGATTTCGCGATTACCCGTAAGAGACCTGGAATGAACTCGATAAATGCCTGATATTTCATCAATGTAAAAAACACTTGACCGACGACAAATTTCCGCCCAAAGAAAAACATCAACTGTGAGAAGTCTATTATCAATAATGAAATCAAAATCTACATTCTCTTTTGCCAGATCAGCCCTAAAGCAAGTTGTAAGTGGATTTATGTTAACAGAAGTAATTTGGTAGGGCCCTATAACATTTCCGGAATTTGAATCAGTCTTTTCCCATAAATGTCCTTTCTTCTTCTTTCCATTTTCGTATAAAGAAAAATAGTTTGTATGTACTAATCCCACCTCTGGATTTGATTCAAGAATATCAACTTGCTTTTGTAGCTTATGTTTATCAGTCCAATAATCATCCCCTTCAAGAATGGCAACATATTTTGAAGTAACCGTATCAAATAACTCCTTATAATTGGCAGCCATTCCTATATTTGAACTGTGCTTCAAAAGTAAAATCTTATCTGGGTATAAATTGGCAAATTTTTCACAGATCTGAAGTGTAATATCAGTTGAGCAATCTTCACCAATAATTAATCTAAAAGCAAAAGTGCTTTTCTGCATTAATACACTCCGTATAGCCTGTGAAATATATTGCTCCTGATTATAAGCAGGCATTAATATGTCAACCAAATGACTATCGCTGTAGAAATCTTTAGCTAGCATTCATATAAAAAATCAATAAATTCTCAGGAATTCTTATTTATGGCCAATAAGATTATGCAAAAACACCTGTAATCCTTTCATATTCAGATGCAAAAGTATATAACTTATTCTTGTTTTTAATGGTAACTTTGCAGTCATGATATACTTTACGAGAGAATATCCCAGTCTTTTTCTAACAATTCGATTATATACTTTTTGACTAATATTCTTTGAATTTACTGAAATATGAAAATACCTTGCAAGTAATCTGGTTATAGCATCCTTATAAAGAAAAAATCTTTCGCGGTCAGTTTTAGCAACTTTATCCGCCAGTCCAATTGTATAGTCATAAAGGTATATGGCCTCCCTAATCTGCTTACCATTAAATGTGTTTGTAATATTGTTGTCCCTGTTTATGTAATGATATCTTGCTTCAGGAATTCGGACATAAGAAAATGGCTGCAAAGCTATCCAAACATTAGCATAAAAATCTATATGTATCCTTCCAACTGGGAATCTAATTTGTGCAAACACTTCCTTCCTATATAGTTTATTCCAAAAGTGAGGACTCATCCTGGCTGTGAAAAATTCCCTGGAGAGTAAATCATCTCGCCCGTTGACAATTTTTTCTACAGGCCTGCTTCTTTTTTCGACCCTACCGGTATGTTCAATGTAAATACATTCGGTAATATCTGCCATGTACTCCCGTGCATAATTATAAAGTGTTTCAAACATATCAGGTTCAATCCAGTCATCCGCATCAACCCAGCCTATGTATTCTCCTTTTGCATTATCTAATCCTATATTTCTGGCACCACCATGTCCGAGATTTCTTGAATGAAAAACTCTTATCCTGTCATCTTTATGAGAATATTTATTACAGATATCCCCAGACCTGTCCGTTGAACCATCGTTAATTAATATCAACTCAAAATCTTTGAAAGATTGAACCAGAATGCTATCCAGGCAACGTTCAAGATAAGATTCTGCATTATAAACAGGTACAATTATACTTATTGTCGGTATATTATTCATATTGTCTACCTACATTTCAACAACCTTATTATCAACAAACTTACCATTCATTCTATTAAGAATTTTTACTGCAAAGTGTGTAAAACCCCTATAAAGCATTCGTGTAATTTTTGTATTTTTATTGAATCCAAATCGCACCATTTTCTGCCTGATTATAATTATATACCAGTTTATGAATCTTTCAAATGGAGGTAAGTTTGGAAGAATGATTTTTAAATATGCCTTATCCCTTAATAAAAGATATTTGCTGAAAAAGTCATCAGAATCATTATTCTGAATGGACTTTGAATGCAATCGGTATGCTGCAAGCTCGGCATTAAGAAAGTAAAACTTATATCCTGCTTTTGTTAATTTAAGCCACATTGGCCTGTCTTCCCAGAATGGAAATTCCTCATCATAATACCCAACCTTATCAAATATACATTTTTTTATTAATACTGTGGGAGCAAGGATCGGACATGCTCGGAGAAGACTTTTATACTGGTTTTCAGGTGTGATATCATAATTGTTAAATTTCCATTCAGCAGCACCCCATTTCCCTAAAAAATTCTTTTCTTCAAATGTATCCTGAAACATCCTGGCGCTTCCATGGAGAAGATGAATGTCTTTATCTTTATTTACCTTAATATAATTAATATATATATTAATACAATCCGACGTAAGTTTGTCATCACCCGCTATTCCTTTGATCCATTCACCTTTCGCTACCTTAATTCCGCGATTTATATTAGGGCTAATTCCAGTGTTTATATCACTGGTTATTAAAGTGACGCTAACAAAACTCTGCTTTTTATCTTCCAACCAATTCCGACAAATATTGACTGTTTCATCACTGGAGCAATCATCAGTTACGATTAATTCTATGTTTGAATAATTCTGTGATGCAACACTATCAAGTGTTTCCTTTACAAATTTCTCCGAATTATAGGTGATTACAATTACTGAAACCAATGGACAATAAATTAAACCAACTTCAGCTGATTTATCTTTATTTGTACCTGAATTATAGATAATCTCTATAGCCATCTGTAAAAAGGAAGATTAATTGGATCAACCTGGAATATTATTTCCTTCGTAATTTGAAGATCCTTATCCTCTCATTTAAAAGTGCCTTCAATCCCATTCTTTTATCAAGTTCCCTTAATGAATAAATGGAGGATAAAATAAATACTGGTACCCCGGAAATATAGGTCCATGGAGCCGAAATTGCTTTGATTATTATAAAACAGGTCAATCCTAATGCCAACTGTATGGAAAACACTTTATAACATCCGGATAAGAAATCAAACTCATACTTAATCCGGGCAATTAAGTACACCTGAATCAATACTAAAACATAGCCAAGTGTAAAAGCAATACCCAATCCATTCAATCCAAAAATCCTGTATCCAAGCACATTAAAAAGCAGCATATATAAATTTGCAATGAGTTCGCTCCAGAAAAAAACTTTTGATGCACCTTTTGCGAGAAGAATGAATCCAATGGACCAACTGACTGCTTTAAAAAATAATCCGAGTGTTGCCCAGTGAATCATTCCATTCACAGGAGAAAACTCAGTGGAGTATAATAATATTACTGCAAAATTGATAAATATCAGAAAAACAGATAGTATCGGTCCAAGGATTAATACCGCCACTTCTGCTTGTTGATTAATTAAAAGCTTTGCCTTTATATTATCATTGGCTATTCCAGACAGTCTTGGGTAGTAATCAGCTGCCATTGCTGTAAATACTAATCCTACATATGTATTGACTATGGTAAAACCCGCATTATAAAATCCCACATCAGCAACTCCTCCTGTATTACTGATGAATATTCTTATTATATAGGATGAAGCCATTGTGATAAGACCACTAAGGCTCAACATAAAGCCCAGCTTCAACATCCCTTTCCCTTCATCGATAGTCTCTTGCCTTGAAACATTTACTTTTTTTATTTTTATTTTGGAAGCAAAATACCATGCAATAATAAATGCTAAAATTGAGGATATTATTATTGCCGGGACAATGCCTTTTATGCCCCAGAAGTAATAAATAGGAACTGAAAAAAACAATCCAATGAAAGAACCAACCAAGTTTGCTTTTGCCAGATCTTTTAATTTTCTCATACCCTGCATCAATACATTCTGACCGCTTGCCAGCTGGTTTAAAAGTAATGTAACGGAGACCCATCGAAATGCCAGTGTATAATCATTATTACCGAATGTAAGCTGACTGAGCTTTGGAGCTAATATAAAAGTCACTATTGCCCCAAGTGTGCCGGTAATCCAAACAAGTCTTCGGAATACTTTTACTACCTTGGATACTTTAATTATATCACCGCTTTCATTTGCCGCAGCCACATTCCTTACAGCACTTGTTCCAAGTCCGAAGTTTGTTATGCCGCTTACAATTCCGGTAGCCGAAATAATAAGACCAACAATTCCCATACCCGCAGGACCAAGTAAAACAGCTATTATTTTTGACCTGACAATGGTTATGAGAATGCTGAAAACCTGGACTCCACCAAATAACGAAGTAGCCTTAAAGATCTGTCTGTAAGAGGATTGATTATTTTCCAATAAACCAGTCTAAGTGGTCATTATATCTCTACTCCAGGTAATATCATGTTTTATAATCCTGGCTGGTAATCCGGCTATTAAAACTTGAGAAGGATATTCTTTATTTATAACTTTCGAATGACTGGCAACTATTGAACCATTGCCAATTCTGGTTCCTTTTAAAATACTGCAATTGTTAGCAATCCAAACATTATCTCCAATTATTATTTCAGCATAATGCACTTGTGTTCCAATCTGATGCCAGTCTGAGTCACTGATAAATACATTCCATGAACAAATGAAGTCATATCCAATCCTAATTTTGTAAAATACCATTATGAGAGTATCGGAAGTTATTCCTGAACCCGATGCATTCCTCCTTCCTCCAAAATAGAGACTGGCATTTTTTGAAACTGATATTCTTACACCCTGACCAATATCGAAATCACCATCAATCTTAAGAATAGAATTCTGTTGAAGAAATATTTTTACTGGGGTTGTACCTCCCAAATGAGACGATATATTTAAGTTTCCGTTAACTATAAGTTTTGCACCTGTTAATTTTTGAATACCGACCCTTAACCATGGATCATTAATTATAATCTTTCCAGTACCCTCGGAAATAAATCTGGAATAATAGCGAGATCTAATTTTACAGATGATATCTCGCCACATACCTATCAGGAGATAATATAAAACTTGTTTGATCCTGATCATCTTTTAAAATATATTATATCATAGAATTTATTGATTTTTTAACCTTTTCGGCTTCTTCAATTGTTAATACAGGACTCATTGGAAGACTGAGAACTTCTTCATGGATTTTCTCTGTAACCGGTAATCTTAATGACCTTAATTCCTGATAGGCTCTTTGTTTATGCGGGGGGATAGGATAATGCACAAGCGTTTGGATTTGTTCATTAAAAAGAAATTTTTGAAGATTTGACCGATTAGAATGACGTATAACAAAGAGATGCCAGACATGATCCATGTTGCAGGTTACAGGGTGCATGGTGCAGGGTAAAATAACATCGGGATTCGTAATATTTTCAATATAATATTGAGCAATTTCTCGTCGACGTCTATTGTCTTCATCAAGACGCGGAAGCTTAACACGAAGCACAGCTGCCTGAATTTCATCCAATCTTGAATTTAGGCCTTTATATTCATGCACATATTTTTTGGAAGAACCATAATTGGCCAGGGCCTTTATAACTTCTGCCAGCTCATCATCATCCGTTGTCACTGCACCACCATCCCCCAGCGCTCCCAGGTTCTTTCCAGGGTAAAAACTATGCCCCGCCGCATGGCCCAAAGATCCTGTCCTTTTAAATGCTTGACAGTTGCCCTGAATGTTATCCTGAACTTGTTTCAGGACCTGTTTCAGGGCTTTCATCTCTTTCGCAGTAATTTTAGTCCGAATGTTATCCTTTGTATAAATCGCTCCCGCCGCCTGCGCATTATCCTCAATAACCTTCAGATTATATTTTTTTGCTAATGCTTCTAACTCCTCAGACCAACAAACCCGACCGTAAAGATGCACCACCATGATTGCCTTCGTTCTCGGAGTGATGTTCTTCTCAATAAGGGAGATATCCAAATTAAAAGTATTTATATCGGGTTCAACCAGTACCGGTTTCAGACGGTTCTCAGAAATAGCCAGAATCGAAGCAATAAAAGTATTGGCCGGAACAATCACCTCATCACCCTCCGCCATAACTTTCATTTCCATATAAGCCCTGAATATAAGACGGAGAGCATCCAGACCATTTCCAACACTAATACAATACTTTGATCCTATATACGCAGCATACTCCTTTTCAAAAGCAATTACTTCTTCACCTAATAAAAACCACCCACGTTTAAGAACTCCATTAATAACCTCTGATAGCTCAGGTTCAAAGCTTGCCGTAATTTCTTGTAAATTTAGAAATTTGATCATATCTCTCTGATAAATCTAGCAGGATTCCCTAGCCACAACTGATTTGCCGGCACGCTTTTGGTTACGACACTCCCAGCTCCAATCATGGCATTTTTTCCAATGGTTATTCCCCCAAGTATAATACTGCCTGCTCCGATTGAGGCTCCAGCTTCTACCATGGTTTCCAGAAATCTATTTGGGTATTGTTTTGATCTGGGATACTTGTCATTAATAAAAGTCACGTTCGGTCCAACAAATACGTTATTACCCAATCTTATACCATCCCATAGAAAAACACCGCATTTTAAAGTGACATTGTCCCCGATAGAAACATTGTTTTCAATGAAACAATGGGCACTAACGTTACAATTCTTACCAATAACTGCTCCGGGAAGTACAACTACATACTGCCAGATAGTTGTCCCTATCCCGATATTCTGAGTTTGAACATCAGCAAGTTCATGAATCATGAATATAGTTTTTGTAGACTTGATAATTTCTTATATAATCATCCTCATTATATTTATGAGAGGCAAGTACAAGACAAATTGCACCGGATGAAAAATTCACAATTTCTCTCCAGATACCCGGTAAAATAAGTAATCCAAAATAGGGTCTGTTCAGTTCCACGATCTTCTTATTTCTTCCGTCATCCAAAATTACATCGAATGATCCACTGGCAGCAATAATGAGTTGATATAGCTTTTTGTGAGCATGGCCACCCCTCTCTGTTCCACCCGGCACATCGTAAAGATAATATATCCTTTTCACATCAAATGGTTCGGATAAACCATTCCGGTAAATGGTTATATTCCCCGCCCGATTATGGATCTTCGACAGATCCATAACGTTACAGTTATGAATACTGGAAACAACTTCCTTCAATTGGACTTAATGTGTTTAAACAATTCAAAATCCCTGATATAATCCGATTCATCATAATCCGTGGAAGCCACAATCAACGCAAGGGAATTGGTGGAAAAATTCTCCAGCATCCGCCACACCATCTTCGGAACCAGCACTCCATAATATGAACGGTTGAGATGATATCGGTACTCTTTTTCTCCGTCATTCAACACCACATCAAAACTCCCCGACAGCGCCACAATCAGCTCCTCCGTCTCCCTGTACGAATGCCCTCCCCTGTGCTCCCCCCCCGGCACATCATAAATCCAGTAAACCCTCCTTATCTTAAACGGCAGATGTGTATCTTCTTCAATAAATGATAAGTTACCTCTTTCATCCAAAAACTTCGGCAGGTTTATCAGCTTCGGTTCTATCAATCCTGTATTCAAGGAGTTAAGTTTAATAAAAGAATAAAGTTAGTTATTATAAATATAATAATGCAACATATTGAACCTGAACCGGGAACCCTGCCTGCCCGCCGTAGTCTTGACGAAGGCGGGAACCTTGAACCATACAACACACCTCTTTTAAATGCGAAATCCTTCAAACTTTTATAAACCTAATTTAGGAATTCCTTCCTCCGAACCACGGCTCCGCACCCTCGGTCCCATTTGAACCAGGCTTTACAGTTGTCGAATTTACGGATTATTCAGCCTTCAGGTTGCGCCAAAGAACGGCCATTTTGACAAATTATTAAC
>JAFGOZ010000559.1 GCA_016926235.1 Bacteroidales bacterium
ACTTTGGACTTATATATTTTAAGACCTTCTACCCACAAAGCCACAAATAAACTTTTCATATAGCACCTCCTTTTATTCCAATAGTCCTTAGAAAATAGGACTCCAAATCTTCTTCTTCAACCCTTAATAAGATAAGTTGTACACCTGAATTAACTAATAATCTTGCAATTTCTTCGGGATGACTAATAGCTTTATCTTCTTTCAATTCCAGTACACCATTTTTATTAAAATCAGCAAAATATCCATTTTGTGAGAGTACTGATACAACAGCACTTTTATCTAAAGCATCAATTAACAATCGTTTTTGGCATAGTCGATCTAATTGATATGTATTTATTTCTTGTATCAAATGCCCTTCATGGATAATCCCTATTCGAGTAGCTAATTTCGATAATTCACCGAGTATATGACTCGATATGAAAACAGTAACACCCTCATTCAATGACAGGTCCTTAATGAGTTCACGAATCTCGACTATTCCTGCCGGGTCTAAACCATTAGTGGGCTCATCCAATATTAGTATTTGAGGATTATGAATGAGTGCCTTTGCCAATCCGAGCCGTTGCGAATTTCCATGGGAGAGATTTTTTGCTTTTCTGTCCGCATATTCTCCAAGCTGAAGTTTTTCTATTATCCTACCTACTGCATTTCTATCAGAAATAAAGCGCAAACGGCGTATAATTTCAAGATTTTCTCTAACTGAGAGGTCGGGATATGAATAAGGTACTTCAACAAGATATCCTATATTTTTCCAAATGTCGTTATTCCCGGGCTGAACCTGTTTATCGTAAACATATGAAGCACCAGATGTTGGTTGAATCAAACCTAATAGCATCCGGATTGTAGTTGTTTTGCCAGCTCCATTCAGCCCTACAAAACCGTAAATCTCACCTTCCATGATATTTAAGTAGAGGTCAACAACAGCGTGTACTTCCTTAAAATGCTTTGATAATTTTTCAGTATTGATTATTTTATTCATGTTTTGAATTTATATCGCAGGCTTATTAAAATCGTGGCATTGCTTGTGCCTAACGGACCGGCAATATGGGGAGGTTGTGTTACCTGACGCAATTCCCGCCGAACCACAAATCCTGTTTCTTTAGCAGAGGGCTTCTTTCGGCCGGAAAAGTAGTGTTTGGCGCGGTTTTTAGCATCCAGGTACAAATTTTTAATCGAAGCCGGGCGTGTCGCGGTACAATGTTGATTGAAGCCAAAAAACTGTCAAGGTGTACTGGATCTTAGCTGCGTGCAGATGCGCGTGTCCGGGTGCGAGAACCATTACTAATTTTTCTTGGGGGCAGGAGCTAAGCAAAAACCGTGACAAGCCTATTAAACATACCGTCCGTGTTAGCCGGAGGCATTTTTATTTAGAATCTATCAAGGCATTCGAATTAACTATTTTACTGCCATTTTTTTCGTAATAATTTAACATTTCGTCAATTTTCCTTTTATCATAACTCGTGATACAATCTGATAAGACTGTTACTTTGTAGTTTTCCTTGCACATATTAAATACAGTTGATTTCACGCAGGCAATGGCGTCTGCTCCTGTTATGTAAAATTCACTTATTTCATTTTTCTTTATAAAGTCAATAAAATCTTCGCTGGTTAAAGCGTTACCTTTGGTTTTTTCAAAAATGTTTTTGGAAACCAATTTCATGTCCGGAACTAATTCAGACCCACGAGTATTAGGTTTGAAGGTCCTTGTGCCGTCAGATAAGTTATAATGCTTAATGTAAACGACATGAATTTCATTTTCCACTGCCCAATTTATTGACCGATTAACATTTTCAATGATTTCTTTGTAGTTTTTGGTAATGTCATTTTGAATGTCAATTACCACTAGAGCCTTTTTCTGCATGGGATTTCCTTGTTTTATTTTTATGTTTTAATTCAATTTTCTATTTCATCGTCTATCGCGCTGTTGCCTGGCTAACTTGTTCTAAGTCGCAGACGTTATTTTTTAAACTCTATTAATTCTATCGGGGCTCCGTTGTGTTCAATCATTGCTACTCTAACTCTATCTGATGGCGAATTTGGTTGAGTCAGGATAGTAAAATTGTGTTCACGAAGTTCTCGATCTATGTTGTCTACTTCAAATGCAATATGGGGAATCTCCTGAATGAGTTGACTTATTGGGCTGTCTTTTTCAAATCTCATCCATTCAATTCCGAACGGACTTGTGTCGAAGCCTGAAACATAGAATTTGAATTGGGATAAATACTTTTCATTTGGCATAACTGTCTTGGTTGGAATGCCGGTATGATGATATTTCCATCCCCACGCAGTGATTGCTTCTGGGAGTTCGTGATCGAGTCTGATTTTACTTGTCATAGATTTATTTTGGATTATTCACTATCTCTCTGTGATACTCACGCTTACGGCTAACGGCCCGGCGATATAATTTAGTGGGCGAGCCCATTAATTATACCGTCCGTGTTTGGCTTAGATTTTATTTTTATTTTTTCTTGCAGTTAACGTTGTATTCTTAATAAAGGTCGTTTTGCTGTCTGTATACTTTTCCCTTTCATTTTTATATTCATTAGCGAGTTTCCTTTTAAGTTTGGCATAATCAGCTGTCACCGATTGATTTTTTATTAGATAGTCACGGAATATTATTTCGTCCCAGTCT
>JAFGOZ010000560.1 GCA_016926235.1 Bacteroidales bacterium
AGGAAAAATATTTAAATTTGCTTGCCTGATTAATAATTTGCGGGAGTAGCTCAGTGGTAGAGCATCAGCTTCCCAAGCTGAGGGTCGAGGGTTCGAATCCCTTTTCCCGCTCTTAACAATCAGGGACTTACAAGTTAATAACAAGTGAGTCCCTTTTCATTTGCACCAAATTTTGCACCATAAAAATAACCAATTTCCCCATCTTAATTTTAATTATTATAATTTTTTTTATAAAAAAATTAAAGGCCGAAATAGTTATTCCTGTATCACCCCTGCTGGATTCAGACCCCCTCTCTCCCCTGTGGGGGTACTAAGGGATACAGGTAGATACATCTTGCATTACATAGTCTGCACAGTATTTATATATAAAAGCATATAATATGAATACTAATGAAATCAAACACGATGATAGGAGAGTATCAGAAAATACATTACTAAATGCAATGGCCGATTCTGACAAATATTCACACTTGCGCATAATATTAAGTCGCAAAGCAATTAAAGGAACATTTCCACACTGCTTTCTGATGGTGACACCGTCAAGTTTTGGGATAGTAAAATTACTTGAACTTGGATATGATGACGATAAAATTATTCTTCATCTACAGGATGTTTACACAGAAATCACATCAAAGGTTTATCTTGACATTCATGACAAGCGATACAAATTTCTTTTGATTGAATGGCAGGATATTCTGGATATGGTTCTCCGTTACAAGTCTACTTTGGAAGGTACTGAGGAAATGTTGGAACTTGATGAAAACGAAGTTCATTTAAAAGTATAAATATACTTGTATACTATGCAAACAATAATTACTACTGGTTTCAGTACTTCAAACAAATTAAAATATTTACCAGATAATTCTGTAATTCTGGATATGCCTTTCATCTTAACTGAGCACAGACGATTAATTATTGGTATGCCTTACCTAAAATATGAAAATTGGCTTGCAGATTCGAAAATTCAAGCAGTACGACTTCTGAAGGTTTGGGACACTAAGAATATTGCTTACCTACAGATTCGTGATTTAAAATCAACCAAGGCCGATATATTATCATATAATTTGGAATATATTGGAGACTATTGGCTTTGGAGTCTTAGTTCTCTTGAATACCTTACAAAAAATTTGTAATTTGTTCTGCTATCAATTTCTTTTTTGGTCGTACAGAGTGACAGTATTAATTGTTTTGTTAAACACTATTTAATAACTTTGAAATAATCTTAAAAACAAACCTGATTTGAATAAATATTAAAGAACTTTTAAATATTTGTTGAAATAACATAACAGGCTTATAATCATTTTAATAAAATATTGGTGAACTTGTAAAGTGAAGATTATGAAAATATATGTGTATATAGCCTTACTTTTTTTCAGTCTGTCATTATGTGGGTGTTATTCATATCAAGGTGTTTCACAACAAACTGTTTCACAACCAAGTGTTTCAGAACAAGAATCTCAAAAACAACAGGCAGAGGAAATCAAAAAAGCGATGGATTCTTGGATTGGTACTCACAAATCTAAATTAATCCAGCAGGTGGGCCCCCCTACAAGATATGCATCTGATGGTCAAGGTGGAGAAATATTAATCTATGAGACCTCAAGAAGTATCGGGATGACGGCTTATGGCACCTATATGCAGAGAACACTTATTGACTATAGGGAAGTGTTTGCTAATTCTAATGGAATAATTTATCACTGGAGAACAGGAACAAGATGATTTAATTAATAAAATAGTAATTCATTTCACACTAAATTTCTGCATACTATATATTTAAATTAGATGTCCTAAATCATTATATATGAATAGATTAATAATCATTTTAATGTTGATAAGTTTTAAGTCTTACGGCCAAAATTGTAGTGATTTAAATCTATCCATCACCCCTGATTATTCTTATACAAATGAAACCCATGATTTTTCGCTTCCATTTAATGAAGGTTGGAAAATTATGCTTGAAAACCAAAAAGCCATTATTGTGAGTCTCACTGACCCAATGCAATTTGCAAGTGCATCAGTGATGTTAAATCAAAATGGATATCCAATACCTTCAGCACATTCAATAAATGACCAAATGGTAAGAGAACTTGCAAATATGGTAGGTAGCCGTATAGGAAATGATTTCAAAATATTAACAACAAAAAAATCATACATAAAAAATATAAAAGTTAATATTATTGAGTATGAATATCTTATTAAGAATCTTGACGATGAGTATCAAATGGCTGGTATTATGTTTCAAATCGTTAAGAAACAGAACTATACTTTTGTGTGTATGTTTAATTGTTTAAAATCTCTGAAAACATGTTATATACCTTTCTTCACGAATGTGATGAAACAGGCTTATTTTGGTCAGGAGTGGTATTCTTTAAATTGAGTTTAAAGTGAATCATATTTGTTGTAACTTTTTACAATCCAACATCCCTTTAACTACTTCTATATTTGATACTTAATTAACTTTGACCCGCTCTGCTTTAAGTGTTTCATGATATCGACCCTCTTTGCTTTGTCTGCTTAATATAAACGTATAATTATATCCTTCAAATGAAAATCCATAAACTCCTGCACCATCAGAATTCGTGCGTATGTAGTATTTCTCTAATTCTGCTAATAAAGGACGATAACCAGATGAACTTGCTGGGCCATGCCATAATTCCACAAACTTATTTCCACATTTTTTTAAAGCATCAAAGTATTCATCCATAGATAGTACTTGTCCTGCAAAGGCGACAATACACCAATCGTTCTCAGTCACGGTTGAAAAACCATTTAGTTTACTGTACTTTTCAAATTCAAAATCAGTCAGGCTTAAAATTGCAATGTAATTTTGCACGGTTCTTACTAAATCTTTTTTGATGTCACTATTTGAAGAATATTCAACTTTTATCGGATTTGTCTGTGCCATAGATGGTTCTATAGTCAACATCATAAATAAAAAAAAGATAAATCGTTCCATACTATTTAGTTTAATTATGATATCATTCCACAAATCAAATATTAAAATTGGCCGACAAGTGCCATTAAAATTCAACAATACTTCCCAGATAACTAAATTTATATTGTAAATAAAAAACAGTTACACTCACAGGTACTATATCTATTAGTTTCTCATAGAATCGCAATCCAACAATGCAATCATTTCCTTTTTTATCCACGGCTATATACATGTTTTCAATGTACTTGCCAAAAATTTCTACCGTACCAGAATCTCTCTCATGAAGTTTTAGCAATTTAAATGTATCTTCAGCCTTATTTGCTATTTTTACTGTATTATTTATCGAATCAATCTTTATGGTAAGTTCATTATCAGTAAAGTTCTTCCATTCATTCCATTTGGAAGTAGTATCATTGTAAGTGGCATCACAACTATTCTTCGTATAAATAATTATTAATTGTGCCTTTATGCTAAAAGACACAAACAATAATCCAATGAGAATTATTGCTGATTTTTTCATGACCTGTATTCTGGTTTCAATCAAAGATACAAATTTATTAGCACTTTTTATTCGTTTCTGATTTGATTCAGCCTATTATAATTACCATCCTATTTTAATCTTGTGGATGGTCAAAAGAGTATGCAGTATCGGCAACATATTTTCCCAAAATAACTCAAAGAATGTTTTCAGGAACATAGCGAAAAAGTAGGCAGAAAATAATAATATCGTTATAGGTAGAATATAAAAATTAAATACATACTATCCGTTTGTTCATTTAATTAATAAAAGTTTGGTTAATTTGCTACAAATAATTACTTAGTATGGATTAAAATATAAGAAAATGGAAAAATCTGATTTAAGAGCAGCATATCATAGATTAACATTATCAACCAGTGATACCTACCCTCAGGAAGAACGATTACTATGTTTAAAAGAATGCTTTGATGAACTGGCAAAAAGAGAAAATTTTCTATCACAGAATGAAGTCACAGAAATCACAGAGTTTGTTCAATCTGTATTAACACGACATGTTAAAGATATCCTGAAAGGATAATGTTGCTCCAACGAATCATTTTAACGGTGTTATTTCAAATCTTACCGACTTTATCCAATAGTTAGTGGATTATTACATTCATAAGTTAAATCCTTTTATTTCGGCATCTCTGAGGGTACCTAAGCAGAATTCTTTTCAATAACCAACTTTCTCAACTTTGTTAGTGTATTTTTATTGGTATTAGTTATTTTTTTTATGTGGTGATAACTGTAACCTTTTTTCAGCATCTTTATCTCTTCATCATATTGTTCAAACATTTTTTCATTACTTTTCCGAAAACCAATTTTACGGCCAACTATGCCACCCTGTAACCGATAGTTCTGGTATCCGCTTGATAACCGATTCTCAATGTTTCTACGCTCCATCCGTGATATTTCAGCCAGAATTGTAATAAGAAACTGACTCATCGGGTTAATTTCCCTTTCAGGAGTCAGCGTTTCAACATTGTAATTCTGGATAAATAGCGATATTTTATTCTGGTTCAAAATCTCGATGGCTTCCAATATTTGTAGCGTGTCTCTGCCTAATCTTGACAGTTCAGTAACCATAACCTTATCTATATTGTTGGTATCCACAAATTTCACCATTTTCATTAATTCAGGCCGCTCATTATTTTTCTTAGAACCAGATATTTTTTCAGCAAAAACACTGACTATTTCATAGTTCCTTGAATTCGCCAGCATTGTTAAATCATTAATTTGTCTGTCATAGTTCTGGCGGTCATTTGATGATGAAACACGGCAAAATAATACCACTCTTTCCATATTGAAATATTTTAGTTACAACAAAATTGGTAATAAGGATAATTCGGGTCATAAAAAACATACCATTCAGGATAGGAAATAATGTGAACCGATTCAACTTTGCTGTGATTCATAAAGACAATCACCAGATTGTTTTCCATGCCTTCGGAGCATAATGACATGCTGGATTGTAGAATTCGGTATTGTTTCTTCTTCATACTAATGTTTGATAAGACTGACATAAAAGTAATTATATTGATTATATTTACCAAATTCATAAGTAAATATTTTTAATATTACTACTGAACTAAGGTGAGTTTCTTAATTTTTCATACTTTAGCATTACATAAAATTAAACCATGACATCTTCCGACAAAAACAGGCAGGTCATTCATTTGCAAATTATTGCTACTGATGAACACTTCTACTATGGGAGCATTACGGCAATGTTTGAACATTTTAGCCGTGAGCAATTGGGTGTGGCCCATCAAACCTTGTATAATACTTGGAAAGACGAACCTTATGTAACCGAATTGGCTGTCATTCGAAAGGGTCGGCTTGTACAGAAAAAGCAACAGAGTCTTAAATCTAAAAACAGTAATGGTTAGTGAGATACACGTGGTGGGCGTACAAAACTATGAAATCACTCTAAAAATGTCTTAAATAGAACATTAGCGGGCATATTCCGCAAAAATAAGTGTATGTTTAAATGGGGTTTTGGTACATATAAAGTGCCATTATAGTACACAAGCAAATATTTTTGAATCAATCCGCTTTTAACTCCAATAATTTTTGTTTAATTCCATTCATGACCTGTAAATTTTTATTCGGAATTGGTTGTACGTTAATTAATTTGGACAGTTTTGCCCTGTATTTTCTTTTATTCGTATTTGGTGAAAGTGTACTATTGAGCACCAAATCAATCTGAGATAGGTCATTATTACATGCTTTTATTAGCAATGCATCCTTCAGTTCAGAAAGTTTGCGGTACGATAATAGCGATTGTATTTCATTAAGTATAGGTTCCGATTCATCCGATACGTCAAATACTGAATTAAACAATGCAAATAACGGATTAGCGGTTGAATTCAGTGCAACCAAAAGGCTATTCCCATCTATTTCCAGTAGTTCCTTTAACTGTGTTACTGTACGCACATTGGCTTCAATACGGTACTTTCCATTGAAATAAGCCAACAGATTGTACTTATCATCAAGCAAATCCAAGTACTCCACATTGGTTACTTTTTGCATTTCTTTGTACTTATCATAGATGGAAAGCCTTATTTTTCTGTTCTGAGTTTTCACCAGTTTTGTTACTGTATATCCACAATTTGCGTATTTCTGAACCTGATACTTATTGAGGCTCTTCAGGCATATTTTAATGGCCAGAAGGTCTGGCATAACTATACCGTCCAAGTCTGTAGTTATATCGGCTGATATCAAATCACTTGCAGTAATAACACCATCAATATTCAATTTACAAATACCGCTTTCATTCATCCTTTCAAAACAATATCTGATGTTGTTCTTATTGATAAGTTCAGGATAACGGTCACCAAGTACCTTTGCAGAAATCTCAATTACACATCTGTCATCAGCAAGACTTTTATTTATATAGAGATTGAAAGGTTTTATTTGTTTATAGCGTATTTCATTTTGAAGGCCATTTTTTATAACATGAGTACATGCATCAGAATTCATAAATTCTATGTTTTTATTATTAGTTACTATTTTTATCCTGTCGAACTTAACCATGTACCCAAAAAAGTCGAAATTGTTTCTTTGAGAAGTTACTTCTTGCCACTACTGCCTTCAGCCACTTCCTGTAATTGTTTTAATGTTTTACGTCTGTCAGAGCGAATCCAGTCATCAATTTCCCGTGCATCAAAGAATAACCTACCGATTTTTTTGTAATGCGGGATTCTTTTCTGATGTGTTAGATTATATATTGCACCCTCTGATATGCCTAATTTTATGCTGACTTCCTTTACATTCAACAGTTCTTTATTCACCACTTCTTCAATGTCGGGTTTGGTCTGTGCAGAACTGTTTAGAATGTGGTCTTTAATGAATGCCACATCCTGCATAAGTCGTGAGACGGCTTCTGGAAGTTTTTCAAACGTTATGTTATTGAATTCTGTCATATTTTCACATAAATACAACGTAAAGATAGACAGATAGATACTCGCCATCCGACCGAAGGTGGTTACTTACGGTTGTTGTTGGATTGGCTCAATTCAATGCCAAATGATGGAATGAGAAGAAGATAGGAAAATGAAATAATTGGGTGAAAAGAAAAAATATTGAACTTTCGGTTATTTTTTATGATTTAACTTTCCACCAACATAACTGTTGATGGAGTCATCAATTATAGTGTCTATTTTATCGTGATATTGTTTATAATGACCATCATGGTATATATTTTTTACTTTAAAGGTTTGGCCATACTTATTTTCAAAAAAACACTTCAACGCAATTTGATTGTTTGACGGCCTTACACTGTATTTAATAAAAACATTTGTTAATTCTTTTATAAAATAACTCAGATGGCTATACTTTTTTAACCAGATGATTGGTCTTGGATTCTTGGATAAAAATACCTGCTTAAATTCTGGAAGAGTACAATCAATATAACCATGCTCTTTAAGGTTTTTATGAATGTTGGATAATATATTGTGACACTGTTTTGATACGGAAGGTTCGATTTTAAAATAATACTTTGTAGTGGCTGGAACCTTTATGGCTTCTTCATCATCGATTGATTCACTTTTGATTATGGCTTCTTTCCCACTGCTGTTTGCTCTTATCAAAATGGTTACATCTTTAAGCATCTGATTTATGAAATACAACTGAATCGAAGAACAAGAATAAAAGAACTTATATGCCCATCTTGTGTACTTTTCCTGTTTTTCAATAACGTAATCTTTCTTTGGGTTTGGTATTACAAAATACTGTGAATGATTCTTCCATTCTCTGCGTAATGAAGAATGGGTAAATCTATATTTGGTACGCCTATAAAGGGTAAATATTCTCGCAAGTACAGGAATAATTGTTTCATCGGTGGTTCCAGTGGTTGAACATTGCTTAATAAACGTGTTCAGGTACTTAATGAAATTATCATAGTAAAGTTCAATTTGTTGTTGGAAACCCTCTTCACTTGTGTAGTATTTAAAACCTAAATATATCGATTCCTCAACAGGATTAGTGCACAGAACGGGATGTTCATCCAATGCACAAATTATTGAATTTAATTGGTCTTCAGGAGAAGAATCATATATCGGTTTGCTCATACAAATTAAATTTCCGCCAAAAATCCTGCTGTTTTTTCAAGCGTGTCAAGATTAAAAGAATCTAAATAATTTTGTGTCGTTTCGGTTGATGTATGGCCCAACGCTTCCGAGATAACATCAACGGATACACCACACCTTTTCAAATATGTCGAAAAACTATGTCTTGCCCAAATAGTAGTAATTACAAAATCAAACTTCAATTCTACCGAAATCTTTTTCATGTGTTTGTTAATATTTCTGGTAAATGACATTATCATTCCCCGTTCTTCTTTCGGTGTTATACCGTGTTTTAGAATTACGAAAATATATGCTTCTGATGTTTTGTCCTGATTTCCAATTTCATTTATTATCCCTTTAATTTCATCTGATAAAAATATTTGAATTGGCCTAACATTACTATTTGTATTTTCAGTCTTAGCACGTGTTATTGTGATGGTATTGCCTGAAATGTTTTTATTCTTTAATAAGCATATATCCTTTGTATTTAATCCATTAGCATAAAATGAAAACCACCATAATAACCATGCTTTTCTTTGAGCGTACGACTTTGGTCTGAAATTTTTCAGGAGCCTGAGTTCTTCAATAGTCAATGCTCTCTTGTTGCTTTCACCTTTCTTGATTTTATATTTCTTATCATTTCTTGTCTTTGAGAAAGGATATTTATCAGCATTTACCAATTTCTCTGCGATTGCAATATTGTATATAGTTCGCAGATTACGAAGGTTCATTGCAATATATGTAACAGAATGGCCTGATTTCGCCATTTTTCTTTCATATTCTTCAAGAAATGTAACTGTAACTTCATCAAACGTCAGCCTTTTCCTGATACCTTGAAATGTTTTTAATGCACTTTTATAAATTGTGGCCGTACCTATATTACCTGAATCTGTGAATTCTTTTATTTGCCTATTGAATATAGCGTAAACATCTTTGCTGGCCAAATTACGTTTATTTGTATCGAAATAAGCAGACTTAAATTTTTCAAAATCAAAATCACCCTCTATCTTTTTAAGTGCCTGTTGGAATTTATCACCAATAAAATAATCCAGTTTAATCTTTGACTCTTTCAATGTATTATCACGGAGTTTTGGTGCATTAAGTTTCTTCCATTCATCTTCTGTAAAACTGTATGGCAGACCATATCGCTTCTTTTCACCAGTAAAGTAAACCGTTAATTTAACTGGATGCTTCCCCGTTTTTTTTAATTTTGTACGGGTGTCAAGGAAAAGATTTGCTGTTGGATTGGTAATTGCCATTATTTATACCATTAATATTTGCACCAAGATTTGCACCATAAATGTATTAAAAGCGATGATAACATCAAAAACACGATTAGATTGGACTTCAGTTAATACATTGATATTTAATACTACTATGAAATAACTAAAAAAGATTGGAAAGCGGGTGAGGACTCAAAGGGACACTTCCCAAGCTGAGGGTCGTGGGTTCGAACCCCATTTCCCGCTCTTGAAAATCAGGGACTTAGAACAATAGACTTCTAAGTCCCTTTTTTATTTGCAATAAAATTTGCAATATAAAGTGATGCTCGTCACATTTCAGGTTTCCCGAATATTTTTTTAAAAAAAAATTCTACCTGATAGTAATCAAAAAACATTGTAACTTTCTGTATTTTAATTTTTTACGGAATTTCTCAGTCTTAACTTTCAAAGTAATCCAATAGGTTCTCACATTTCGAAAAAAAATTTTAAAATTTTTCTCCCAGTATTTATTTATAGAGAAGCACTTCTATCAGGAAATAGCTTAACCGTCTCACCCTCTGCCATATATGGAGGCGTACCCTTGGCGGAGGGGTATACGGGGGGTTACGGTGAATATACCTGATTATGTGTACATTACATAAATTGAAATGATTGTACGAATATGAGACTTCAAGACTTTTTCCCATATGATACCATAATTCTGGGTTTACTTCAGGTTTATCATGGTGTTGGAACGAACTCCTTCTTCATCAACCACCCCTGCACGATGGTTAAAGACCGTATTATTACCACAGGCGAGACTTATTTCTTATTCAGTTACAATGGAAATCAATTATTAGCATCCAGCATAGTGAAACTCATCGATACCTTTTATTATAATGACCATGTTTATCTGCTGCTCAATGATTTACTCACTGATGAAGTTATGCTCCGCAATCATCCTTTAAATAAGGGCGAAAACAGATGCCAATGGAAACTATTTGATGTTGAAACGCTCAGAAATATTCTGTTTGTAAAAGATGAACCACATTCTCCTGAAAGAACCACCCATATCAATAACGATGAACTTCTTGAACTTGATGAATAACCATGAATAATAATACTTATATCAACAGTTATGGAAGAAAGGTATTAGAATATGTTCCGCCAGTCTCTATTATGCTTGACTTGCCACACATCCTGACCCGTGACAAAATATTAAGGTTAAATATGCCTTATTTGAAACTGGAAAAGAAAATTGCAGGTAATGATATCGCTGCAATCAGGTTAATTGATTTTGAAGATGAAGACGGGATTGTTACGTTATATGTGCAGGAACTGGAAAGTAAAAGGACATATTACCTTTCTGCTAATATGGAGTACGATGATATGTGGTTCTGGTCGCTGACAGACCTTCCTACCTTATATAACCTATCCAAATAAACGGTCGTTTAT
Source organism: Bacteroidales bacterium (assembly GCA_016926235.1). The sequence continues at coordinate 10,678 of JAFGOZ010000560.1, forward strand.
TAGTACCCCTCTGTGCAGGGGAGGTTTGTATAAAAAACAAGGGGTTTCGCAACCCCTTAATTATTTACCAACTTTTATTTAAAAAATGTCAGGCATTAATGTACTCTTCAATCGGTTTTTTAATGCCATTTCTGAAATCCATTTCCTGTTTTTCACG
>JAFGOZ010000561.1 GCA_016926235.1 Bacteroidales bacterium
GTATAGTCCACAAAGCTTGTACCTGGACGGCAAAAACCGCGCCGTACTCTCCTCGCACCGTGACAGTTTACCGGCCCCGCTGGCGCGGGTGACAGGACCCTACCCGGATGCTTCGTCGAGTAACGCTTACGAAATTATACCGCCGGGCCGTTATAAGCCATTGATCTCACAGACAATAACTTTCAACTTAAAACAAAAATTATGAAAACATTAGTCTTTGGAATCATAATCGTTTCATTACTTATAGAAAGTTGTGCCAATCCTGATCCTAATCAAAGTCAAACTCGACTTCCAACTTTTGATATGAAAAATTTTCCTGAGATAAGCAAAATAAAGCTTTCTGATCTTGGTTTTGTTGATATTAAATACATTCCACTCGAATCGAAAGATGGAACCTTCATATGTAATTTGAACGACTTTTTTAATTATGAATGGTATGCAAAGCTTAGAGTAGTAAATGACTTCTTTCTGATAAAATGTGGAAGAGAAGTTTTAAAATTTCGAAACGATGGATCATTTGAAACCTTTATCGGGAAATTTGGAAGAGGTCCTGACGAATATACTAATGCTTCTGATATAGCAATTGATCCAAAGACATACAATATTTATCTACTCGATAGATGGCAGAAAAAGATATATACATTTGACCAGCATGGAAAACATATTCGAACAATTAGAATACCGAATTCTCCAAGTGAAATCGTATTGTGCGAAGATGGGTTTTTGTGCTATAGTGAAAATCATATGGGTAATATTATTAACAGTTTTGATGTGATCGATACAACTGGAAAAAGTATAAAGAGCTTTACAAATAAGTACCCATTTATAAATCATGATGCTTATATGACATCTGGAGAAAATCTCTTTTATTATTCCAGGGGACAAATTTACTCAAAACAAGTATATTCTGATACAATCTATCAATATAAAGAAAGAGATTTCATACCTCAGGTGGTTATTCAAGCAGGTGATAAACTTTTAACACCTGAAGCACGCTCAAAATTTGAAAATTATTACCTTTCTGAACATTATATTAGACCACGAAATTTATTTGAGTTTGGAGACTATCTTTATTATGATTTTTGTTATGGGATTAAAACAATTAACGATCGCATAGTTGAAGTATCATTTTATCGTTTTATTGGTTCAAAAAAGTCGAACACCTATTCATTGTTAAAATTTGATGACGGCATCATTAATGACCTTGATGGAGGTCCCAATATTTTGCCACTGACCAACTTTGATGATAATACACTGGTTTCTGTCGTCGATGCATTAAGTTTTAAAAAATATATTGAATCTAAATCTTTTGAAATGGCAAACCCAAAGCATCCTGAGAAGAAGAAAGAACTGGAGCTTATGGCTCAGAATATTGAAGAGACTGATAATGCGATATTTATATTGGTTAGCCTTAAACCATTCTAAAAAACAAAACGGCTTATAACACGGTCAATATGGGTAAGTTGTTTGTCACGGTTTTTGCAATCGCTCCTGCTCTTTTTTAAATTAATTACTAAGGCATAAACCCGGATACCCGCCCGTGATCATTTTACACTTTTTATATCATGACTCATTCACCGGTTTCAATATCAGGGTGTAACGCGACACTGCTCATGTGCCCTTTTTTAAAATACTGCAACATGCTTCATTAACAATAACTTATTTTAATTGTACCGCGACACTCATCTAAGCCCGGCAATTGTACACGGACAGCAAAAACACGTGCCATACCTTCCTTGTACCGTGACTCTTACGTGCCTAAAGTTTATGGACACTGCCCGGTACTTCGTCAGGTAACACAACCTCCCCATATTGCCGGGCCGTTATAAGCCATTACACCTACCGAGGTGATCATCAGCTTAATCCGTTTGTTTATAAAAACCGTTCAACCTGTTCAACTATGAGAATACTCTTAAAACCGATTAATATTTTAATTCTTTCTCTTATTGTATTAAGCTGCAATGATGCAACTAAAAAAGTTGAGGATTTAAAAACATTTGACTTGACTTCGCTTTCAGAAACATCAACTTTAAACCTTTCTGATTTGGGATTTAAAGACATTAAATACATAGCTTTGGAAACAACTGACAGTAGTCTGATTCAGAGAAAGTACAGTCCATTAAGTTTTTATAAAATATTGTCTGGTAATGGATTCTTTATTATAAGGCAGTTTACAACTGTTTTAAAATTCAGGGATGATGGTTCATTCATTAGGAAAATAGGTACCGTGGGGCGAGGACCAGGTGAATTTCAAGTATGCCATGATATTGATGTTGACGAACTAGGTAGAATTTATATTGTTGATGCTTGGAAAGAAAAGTTTTTTAAATATTCTCAGAATGGAGATCTCATAAAGACTTTCGCATCTCCTCTTGAACGCAAGTCGGTGGAATTCATCTATTTTGAGGGGAAATTCCTCTGCTATAATCAGAATGCACAAGCAGATGTCGTAAATAGTTTTAATGTGATCGATACAAACGGAACATTTTTAAAAAGCTTTCCAAACAAATATCCTTTCACTAGGCATGAAGGATTTGGATTCAATCATGAAAATATTTTTTATCGTTTCAATAATCAAACATTCAAAAAAGAAATCTACTGTGATACTGTTTTTAAATTCGACAACTTAACATTTAGACCACATATAGTTTTACAGGTCGGTAATAAGTTAATTACACCGGAAATCCGTTCAAAAACTGATGGATTAGATATATCCAAGAATTACATAAGTCCACTTAATCTATTCGAGTTTGGTAGCTATGTCTATTATGAATTTACCAGGGAGATGATTTTATTTAAGGATACTAAAGTTTATGGATTCATCGGATCAAAGAATGATGATTTTGAAACCCTAATAGATGCTGAAAAAGGAATGGTAAATGATCTGGATGGTGGACCTAACATTACACCAATTACCACAAAAGATGATAATACAATAATTGCTATGATCGAAGCAATGGAGCTTAAAAACTACATTGCATCTGAGACTTTTAAAAACTCAAATCCAAAATATCCAGAAAAGAAGGAGAAACTTGAAAAATTTGCAAATACCTTGAAAGAGACGGATAATCCACTACTTATTTTAATTAGTTTTAATAAAATAGAATAGTTAACTATTTGATAAAAAATAACATAACGGCTTATAACACGGACAATATGGGTAAGTTGTTTGTCACACTTTTTGCTTTTGCTCCTGCACTCAAGACAAATTCGTAATAACCGTTGCACCCGGACACGCGCATCTGCCCGCAATCAAAATCCTGTACCATGACAATTTTCTGGCTCCGAGACAAATTGTACCGCGACACTGCGCAAGTGCCCCCAACCAAAATCCTGTACCGTGATAGTTTCCCGGCTCCGATCAAACTTGTACCGCGACACGCGTAATGCTCAAAAAAATTTGTACCATGACGGCAAAAAGTGCGCCATACCCTCCTTGCACCGTGACAGCTTTGTGGCTAAAGTACCAGGACCCTGCCCGGTGCCTGCGTCGGGTAACACAACCTCCCCA
>JAFGOZ010000562.1 GCA_016926235.1 Bacteroidales bacterium
ACAATTCCTTCTTTCAAGGTGTCTGTTTTTTTTCAAAATTAAATAATTCCTGCTATTTATAACACTTAACTCAATGATTTATAAAGAATATTTTATCGACCTACACAATGAAAATGAAAAACACTATGAAAACAATCAATTGGTCAGAATAATTACTTAGACGGTCAAAAAATAAATTACTCATTGAATAATGAATATTAACTTTGCATGTTGTTGATAATAAAATGGAAATGAATGTTTTGATTATTAATTTTCTTTTGTACATTGCTCTTAGTTAGTGTTTCATAAAAATATGTTAATTTGATTTTTGAAATTGTCATTTTTATAGAAACCCCATTCAACTTTGAAATGAGCGGAATAATGCTAATTGATAATAGAACTTTCGAAGAAAAAGGAAGAGAAAATGAATGAGATTGAATACCCAAAAACAACTGAACAAGATTTATTAGCTGAAAACCGTCGATTAAAAAATCTTTTAAATAAATTGTCTGGGTTAGGATTGCCGACCTCAAAGGGAGACAATTCAGATACTAACAAATTTCTTCTTCTTTCTATTTCCCAAATACTAATTTCTGAACAACCTTTTAAACAACGAATTGAATCGGTTTTAAGTTACCTGGGCGAATTTTCTGATGTGTCACGGGTTTGCATTTTTGAGAAGACAAATAATGGCAACGCTTACCGTAACACTTTCGAATGGAATAATAAAGATATAACACCGCAAATAAATGCACTTCAGGAAGTTCTTTACAGCGATATCCCTTCATGGGAAAAAACACTTGAAGAGAAGGGAATATTCATTGCCAGTAACATAAAAGACCAGTTACCTGAAGATCTCCATCCCATTCTGGAACAACAAAATATTAAATCAATCTTGATTTTTCCCATATTATCAGGAAAAGAGCAAATTGGCTTTATTAGTTTCAATGAATGCAGTTACTCTCGTCAATGGATAGAAATAGAGAAGGCATTACTGGCAACATCAGCCCAACTTTTGGGCAATGCCTATCAGCAACATAACACCATTTCTCAAATTAACAAGAGTCTTGATATTCAAAAGTTCCTATACAGGGTAGCATCTTCCTTAAATCATCCTGACGGCCTTGAAAATTCATTAGATTCCATAACCCGGGAGTTTATTGATACATGTAACCTCACAATGGTTGCAATATACAATCGGGAAAATCCTGAGTCTAAGAATTTTGAGTTACTCTCAAAGGCATTTAAAACTGGAAATGGATATGCTTCTCCAAAAAAAATAACTATATCCTCGATTGACGAGATTTCAGTTTTTCTCCAAAAAACCGATTCAGGGTTTGATAATTTGAACCATTTCTGCAACAGTACTGATCTTACGAGTTACGGATTCTCTAATAAAATGGGTAATATTATTACAACAAAAACTCAAAATGGAATTAATGGAGTGGTTGTTTTAATTTGGAACTCCGATAAAGAGCAATGCCCTGTAGCAAAAGCCGTAGTTGAAACATTCTCAGGATTAATTGCCGGGGCTTTTGACCACCGTATTACAAATCAGCAAAACAAGGAACAACATAAACAAATTCTTGAGATCAACAAGCTACTAACTGATAAAGAAAAATTTCTTAATAGCATAATATCATCTGCGCCGGTTGGGATAATGCTTGTAAAAGATAGGATTATTCAATATGTTAATAATCATGTTTTAAACTCCAGCCTTTTCACACAAGATGAAATTCTTGGAATTCACTTTTCCGAATTCTATGCCAAGGGTCATGAAAACACATCCGAGATAAAGCGTTTTTACATTGAAATTGAAGAAAAAGGAATAAGTTCAATTGACACCATTCTAAAAAGAAAAGACGGAACATCCATGTTCATTAATATAATTGGAACCCCCGGCCCACAATATTCTGAAGATGGATACATTTTATTGATTGGACAAGATCTGACTCATGTTAAGCTGGCCGAAAACAATCTTCGTGAAAGTGAAGAAAGAAATAAACGCATAATAGAAGCTACTATTGATGGTATTTTTATTATGAGCGACCCTGGCAAGCTTGAATATGTCAACAAGTCGGGTTGTGAACTAACCGGTTATCCACTTGAAGAACTCACTAAAATCAGTCTGGAGCAATTATTTCCTGAAAAAGAAAGTCTTAAACGTTTTCTGAAAATATTTAACGAGATACGTCGTGGTAAAAACTATAAAGGAGATACCCAATTGCGTCACCGTAATGGATCTTCATTATTTGTGGAAATATATGGTACAACCATCACTCTGGATGGAACACCCAACTACTATTTTAATATTCATGATATTACGCGACGTAAGCAAAATGAAGCTGCACTGAAGCTAAGTGAGAATAAATTTCGCACGCTCTCGGAAAACCTACCTGATTACATAATGCGCGTTAACCGTAGCGGAATTGTTACTTATAGCAACAAACTATTCATCGATCTGTTTAATTTAGAGCATAACGAAATTTCGGGACATAAGGTTTTCCTTCTTGAAGAACTTCCCTGCAATGTTTCGGAGCAATTTAAAACAGCACTTAAAGAAGTATTCAACAAAAAAGTAATTACTCACCTTGAATTTGACCTTGTTAACAATAATGACAAGCTTACTTTTGACTGGTCGCTATCTCCTGAACTGGACCTGAAAGACCAGTGCTTTTCGGCGTTGGTAATAGGGCGTAACATTACCCACCGCAAAAAAGTTGAACAAGAGCTGGTTTTAGCTAAAGACCTTGCCGAAGCTGCCGATCGTTTAAAATCAGCCTTCCTGGCTAATTTAAGCCACGAAATCAGAACCCCGCTTAACGCAATTGTAGGTTTTTCAAATCTACTAAGCCAAACAGACCCCGAAAGTGGCGACCGTGATGAATACATTTCACTTATTAATAATAGTGCCGATCATCTTTTAGCTCTTATTAATGACATAATTGACATCGCCAAAATTGAAAGTGGCCATTTGGTCATTTCCAAAAAACCGATTAATGTTAACAAGCTAATTGTACCCATCTTTAACACTTATCAAAAGAGAATAGAACATCAATTTAAGGGTAAAGTAACAATTCATCTTTCCAAACCAAAGGATCAGGATCATTTGTTTATAGATGCCGACCCATCAAGATTACTGCAAGTATTTAACAATCTTTTGGACAATGCCATAAAGTTTGTTCACAAAGGACATATTAATTTAGGATATTCAATTAGTAATAATAAAATACGTTTCTTCGTAAAAGATACAGGAATTGGTATTGCTGCTGAAAACCAGAAAATGATATTTAGCGCTTTCCGTCAGGAAGAGGAAACAAGCTCAAAAAAATATGGAGGAGCAGGACTTGGCCTTGCAATCAGCAAAAAGTTGATTGAAGCCATGGGTGGAGAAATACATTTAATATCCGAAAAAGGGAAGGGATCAGAATTCTTCTTTTTCATTGATGGTATTGAGTTAAACCTTAATAATTCGCAGGAACACTACATAAAAAACAATTCCCAACTTTTTACTGAGAACTTAAACCCGATTAACTTCCCTGTTCAAATACCAAACTGGAGCAATAGGCTGTTACTGTTAGTAGATGATAATAGCAGTGTTCATTTACAACTGAAAAAGCAGCTTGAAAAAACACGTATTACAGTGCTGTCGGCCCGTTCGGCTTCCTCAGCCCGTAATCTCCTACTTAATCGAAAGGATATTGACTTAGTTATTATGAACAATCACTTGCCTGATATTGACCCTTCTGAACTTTCAAAACAAATACGTTGCGCTGGAGTACAAATTCCTCTAATAATTCAAACCGATGGAGGAGAAAGCGAAAACGAGGGGAAAAGTCTGTTGCAATCAGGATTTGATGCCTTCGTTAATAAACCGGCTCAGGCACATGATCTTATCCCAAAGATTAGTCATCTTTTAAGCACACTTGAAACTAAATCGGTCTAGGATGTAAACTATTCTTTTCGAAAATTTATAGTGTTAGTAAACAATAATTAGTCCTAACTTTATTTCTCAAGACTTCATAAACCATTTGTATATATCCTACCCGGGATAATTCGGATCTATCAATATATTTATTTGTTTAAGATCCTTAACCTTTGATTTCTTTTAACATTTCACGTGCGGTATTGCGTATACTTTCCATATCCAAACCACACTCTTTCAATAATTCAGTTTGCGTACCATGTTCAACAAAACGATCAGGAACCCCAAGTCGTTTAACAATTGCCTTATAGCCAAAGTCGCTAATAAATTCAAGCACGGCACTACCTAACCCTCCTACCACAGTCCCATCTTCAATGGTAATAACCAAATTAAAAGATTTTAAAACTTCATGTAATAATTCTACATCAATTGGCTTAACAAAACGCATATCATAGTGCGCAACTAACATCCCTTCCTTCTGAAGATCGTCACACACTCTGGAAACCTTAACACCAATGGGGCCAATAGAAAGAATTGCCAACTGGTCTCCACCCCTTAATTTTCGACCTTTCCCTACCGGCAGCTCTTTAAAAGGCGTCCTCCATTCAATTATGGAACCAATACCTCTGGGGTAACGAATTGCAAATGGACCTTTATCGGGTAATTGGGCTGTGTACATCAAATTGCGCAATTCCTGTTCATCCATGGGCGATGAAACCACCATATTAGGAATTAGGCGTAAAAAAGCCAGATCGTAAACACCATGATGTGTGGCCCCATCGGCTCCAACCAATCCTCCCCGATCGAGACAAAAAACCACATTAAGTTTTTGAATAGCTACATCGTGAATCAACTGATCATATGCACGTTGCATAAACGTTGAGTAAATATTACAAAATGGCACTAGGCCGGCAACAGCCAACCCAGCCGAAAAAGTAACCGCATGTTGTTCTGCAATACCAACGTCAAAGGCCCT
>JAFGOZ010000563.1 GCA_016926235.1 Bacteroidales bacterium
TGATTCCTTTCTCATCGAGTACTTCTTTGATCCGGTTCATGGTTAATGCATTAAATTGCGTATGAAGGTAAAAAAAATATCTCAATGAATGAGATATTTTTTAGCACAAAACTGAAATCAAGTTTGAATTGGACAGAATACCGGATTTATGCACTTATTCTCTGCCATATAATATCGCAATACTCTTTGTCAATTTCAAAGCAGAGCGAATCAAATCCGAGTTTCTGAGCAACCTTTGCTGTGGTGCCACTTCCTCCAAATGGGTCTACTATTAATTGATTTGGCTCTGCAGTTATCATAATTATTCTTTCTATTAGTAATTCCGGAATTTGGCAAGGATGTCTTGTTTTCTCTTTGCTGACATTTTTAACCTGGTTTATTTCCCACCAATCGTAGAGTTTAGCACCTGTCTTGCCCTCAGCTATTCGCTTCTGGATTCTTTTATCATTTGGGTTTTTATATTCCTGCCGTACTTTCCGGAAATCAGGTTTACATCCCCACCAACTGATTAACCTGCTTTGTTTGCCCGTGTTGGAATTATACACCCAACAGACAATCTGTTCGCATTTTTCATTAAATGCTTTAGGCAACAGGTTTATCGTTTCTTCCGGGTAATGAATTATGACACATGGCCGGGGAATTCGTGCCAGGAGTTGGATGTACTCCTCCTCCGTCATTCTGTCTTTATATTGGTTATAGGCATAACCTTGATTATATGGCGGGTCAGTAATAACTAATCCTTCTGGTATTATGTGGTTTCTGAAATCATCATTAATAATTTTAACATTAGACATTAAATTAGAAAGTTTGACCATTACCAGTGAAAAACCAGACGTCTTTCACTGGCGTTATTTTTATCTGGGAAACCGAATAATCGTTAAATTATTTGAGTTGGCTACCATGGCTGTTAGCTAAAAAGGAAGATTATCATACATATCATCTTGATCATCATCTGAAAGATTCTCACCTATTTTTAACTCTTCATTCTCAATAGGATTTTTTCTTTGATAATCAACAATCACATGCGAGGTAAATCTTTTTGTCGCAGTGAATTTATGTTCCTTGTTTTCCCAAGTTATGGTAAAGTAAGACCGAAATCCTGCATGGTCTTCTTTGTCATTTAGAAAATCGAAAACGGTGGCTTCATTAGGTCGTGTATGAATTACATCAATACGTTCTAAATATTGACGGACATGATCTATAAATTTACTTGCCAACATATCATATTCATCATCTTCAATGACAGGAAATAAGAATTGATAATGCGGCTCTTTTTTAACAACTTTGAGATCACCATTTTTAACAATGTAAGTGTAATCGATTGAATCATAATAATCATCGTCAATCCATGTTACTCCAGTAAAAGTTACTTCTGGATGTTGTATGGATAGTTCGATTATTGCATTATTTAAATAATCTTTCCGACAGTAATATTCGGTTACACCATCTTTTACATTAAAGATAAAGTCTTTCCATTCTTTATTAAATGTGCTCCCGGTATAAAATAATTCCGGTTTTGTACATTTTATTTTGGTTGCTCTGCGATATCCCATATTAATTAATTTTTATTGATATAGTTATTTTTTAGGCTTGTTGAATATGTCGCACTCCTTTGAATATTTATTTACCCTTTCTGGGTTAGTACATATCGGAAATATCCTCCCGGACGTCAAGAGATTCGTACAGTTCAATCCAAGGTACAACAAAGCTTTGCTCAAGATCCTCAATATATTCACCAAAAAATGGATCGTAGCCATTATCTATCAGATACTGTTCATAATCTGATATATACATATATCTATCATATTGACAAAAATAATGGACATTATCATAGATGTTAAGATCGAAGAATGTTGTACCAAATATGTCAGTTATTTCTTCTTCGGTAATAATTTCAATATCTTCAATCTCCATGTACTCAGAAATAATCTGCTTCATTTCTTCTATTGTATAAGGATATTCTTTCATAACTCTTGATGTATTAATGCTTGTTATTTTTTCAGGCCTGCTGAATCACCAGAGGAGTATAAGTTGCGACCTTTAAGAACGCAATCCGGCTTTTTCTTAATCAGAGGATGAAGTTCTTCATCTACCCACAGATTTATTCTTGTGATTTTCTTATTCTCCATAGTAGATCAAAATTGTTTTCTATCCAGCCTCTCGCATAGCTTTTCGAAACTACTTAAGGCAGGATAGAACGGTTCAAATCCCATATTTTCTACAAGCCAATCATGGTATGGTTTATTATAGATATACATGAATTCCATAATATCATAATCATGGATAACAACTTCAGAATTATGTTTCCAGGTTAAAATCCCGGCAAATCCCCAACTTGAATCATCATAAAAATGTTGTTCAACGCTAATTTTCGGAATCTCACTTAACACTAAACTGTCTATTGTTGATTGAATATATCTACATAAGGTAATAGTCCAAAAACAATTGGGACTCCAGGCAGTATCATACCTCAAGGACAATTCTGTTTTGCTGTTCATTTTAATTGAAGCATTAAACATGTCCCACTTTGTTCCCCATGCTGCTATACACCATGCTCTATCATACTTTTTGTCTGGAAGAGGTAATAATATGCTCATTGTCACTGGTTCTTTCGCCTGGGTATTTTCGTTTATTATTACCTTTTTAATAGTATGCATTACTTCTTCATTTTCGCATACTATGGTTAACTTATTAAGAATGTAATTAGGCATAATTTTAAGGTTTAATAGAATTATTTTTGCAGATATCATTTTTATCTTTCATCGCCTTTTGAATAATCTGGCGAGTATAGGTTGCGATCTTTAAATATGATTCTTCAGCTTTCTTTCTGATCTGATCATATAGGGATGGATCTACCCAGATGTTGATTCTTTTAAAATTTTTACTTTTCATCTTGTTTAAATTTTTATACAATTATTTTTTTCTATAAATAGTTGAGTAGAGTAAAAAAGTCACAAAAAACCACCATTTTCATCAAAATAAATCATTCTGTAGCTGTATGTGACATATAGACAGATTGTTATAATTTAAAAATTTTCATATTTTTCCTTAAAGTTTTCCACGGAATAATCTAACAAGTGAGTACTACTTTACGAGGATATCCCCTGTAATACATTTTTTGAATTATTTCTTCAAAAAAAAATGATTTGGTAGTATTTATTTAAAAACAGATGTATGACATGAAAAAAGCAAATCAATTAAAACTTGAAAAATTAGATAGGATTATTTCGGTAAGAATGACAGATGATAATTATGGCACCTTATTAAGAATCAGCAAAGGGAAGAAATCCAATGTTTCTGATGTTATCAGGACAGTTGCAAATGTAGTAATCGATTTGGCCACGAAAAATAACTGAAAAGTCTAAGTGTTATGAATTGGCAGAGGAATTTAAAATAAGGTATGATGGTAATAATTACAGATGTCTGATTCACCTGGACAGGTTGAGCATTACATTCCGGCATTGGAGTGGATCCAGCTTTCAGGACATTAGGAATCCTGATTTCATTGTCAATGAACAAGTATATGGAAAGATTACACTTCAACATGACGCTTCGACCGGATTAGGGGGATTCTACCACAGTTATAAAGTTCTTTATGATGGTATACATGTGGGACGACTCCATGCCGCAACAAAACTGAAAAAACACCAATTGCAATTAGATTTTGCCAAAGAGGTTTTCTACACCTTTCATTCTGATTTCTGGTATGAGGTTTACACTGCTGTAAAGAATGAACTCGGAATCATCTATAATAATATAATGTATATGGAAATCTCCATTGATACTGATAAAGACCTTGTGGAAGAGTATGCGTTTTATTTTCAAAACACAATTGATAATAAACAGGGGAATGGCAGTCAATATAAACTGCGGGGTAAAACAAGAGTGCATGTGCTCGATAACGGTTCGTCCTTTGTCATTGACGGGACAGACTGTGCAATTTCTATTTATGATAAATCAATTCATGCAGAGAAATATATTATGGATTATTTCTTAAAGAATGGTTTGGGTGACCAGAAAGTATACCGTATTGAAAGCAGGTTGAAATGGGATTATATCAGATACCTACGTAACCGCAAAAGTCTGGACATTACAGTAGAAACCCTGAAGGATACACGTCTACTGGCGAAGATATTTCAACTTTCAACGGCCAGCAAGACTTCTTTTCTCGATTTGAAGGATAAAGTCTATGATGAAAACAGAAATGCGCATTATAGAAGAATCAACATCCTGGATGATCTTCCATTAGAAACTGCAGATATAGGCAACCTGAATAAAGAAATACGAAACACTCATTACATATCTGAAAGCATTGATGAGAATATTATCCGGCAGAATTATTACCGATTTTTGGAAACCGGCAAAAAAGAATACTTTCAGAATTTCAGGTCAAGCTGTTCAGTAGCAGGTTATAACCTGAATCAGGTATTAAACTATATATCTCGGTTTAATCATAGTTATAAAGGTAACCGCACTCAGGAAGTATTGGAAAGGATGCAATATGTAAACAGATGGTTCCATGGAAGGGATTTAAGAAGATTTAAGGATGGTTTAAGAAATATGGCCAACAAGATGCGTGCTCTTTTAGTTGGTGCGGTTTGACAGAACATATAATGTGTTTGTAATACATCTTTTACAAAGAATAAGGTACTATAATCACTTTTATCGGTACCATAACCTGTTTTTACTGTTCCTGTTGTCGTGAAATAAATTGAATGATAATTAATTATGATTGTGGGTGGGATTTTTTAAACTATTGATTATTTGAGAAAAACATCGAGCAGGATTAACCGGGAAACTAAAAAATGTGGCTCCACCGTGGATAATTTCGTAACGCAAGATATTTTCCCGGATGAATAACCATATCTTGTATTACAATTATTATCATTCCGGCAATTTAATTCCATCAAAAAACTGGCTCAACGATTTGACCTCTGGATGTGAACTTATAACTTTTAGCAGGGTGCTCATATGGAAATTATTTCCAGATTCCAGATTTGAGTAGGAGATCCTTGGGATGTCATATTTAACACAGTATCGTTCAATTGATAAGTCAGTTGTCTTGCGCAGGTCGTGAACCTTTCTACCAATAGCATTAAGAATAGCCTGGTGTTCTGCGGGTATGGGATTTTTCCTATTGTAAACCATAATAATATTCTTTAAAAGTCAGGTCCTAATTTCGTAAATTAATGGTTAATGTCATAATTATTACCACATAATAATGAATAAATATATAATTATTACCATACAATTATGACATTTTATTATATTTGTGGCATGAAGAAATACCCAGTGCTTATTCAGATATCCTTTCATTCTGATGAATCTTACAAGGAGAGATATATGATAATCGTTGAATTAGTTAACGGTGAAGCGAAAATAGTCCATCTTGTTAATGTCCCACATTGGCTGGTATATCGTTCAAAAGAATACAGGTACCACCCAATCAATTGGAATTAAAAAAGAGTCATGGCAGGAAAGCATCGTCTTTGTATTAAAAATAGGGTATACTTCAAGTTGATACACTTTTTACTGAAAAAAAGCTTTAAAAACGGCCGGAATGTATTAAAAATAGGGTCACATTAAAA
>JAFGOZ010000064.1 GCA_016926235.1 Bacteroidales bacterium
CCACCCTTTACCGGGGGTGGTCAACATCATAATATTGTATGGTCAACATGGATAATATTGGGTGGTCAGTATGCTTAATAATATACAGAAATGGAGTAACAATTCTTAAAGGTGTGACTACTGACCTAAATTCATCTAAAAGTTGTTTCTTTTTTTCATTTGAAATTTCATCATAGTCATCGTCTTCAAATTTACTTTCAAAATATTCGGCAATTCTACTATGTTGCATGCCACAACAACCATCACCCATTTTTTTATTAAGTCGTTCATACATTGCATTAATGGAAGCCGTAAACGGTAAAATATAAAACGTTCGCCCTTGTCCTCTTTCATCTATTTGTTTTTGCAACCATAAAAGTGCTGTTTCGGTTTTGCCCGAGCCAGTTGGAGAAGTCAGGATTACATTTCCAATAACTTGTGACGCTCTTCTTTGATGTTCGTAAAATGAGAAAGAGGATGAATGTAGAAAAGAAAAACTTTCAGAATTGAGTTGTTTAATATTAAATATGCCAGCTGACCCTAAATGATCACATTGTTTAAAGGCTCCTATAAGTAAAATCTTTTCTATGAACTCAGATGTCAAAGTGTTCTTAGTTTTGACAATATATTTTTTAATAAACTCTTTTGGATTTTCAATGGCGCTTGTTAAAATAGGGTTTAACCCAAAGGATTTAAAATAACTCTGTAGTTTGTCTGAATTAATATTTATTGTAAATGATTCTTTAAAGGTAGGTTTATCATCTAATTCAATTAAGGAGCCAAAACCATTCTCATTTGATTTGTAATTTTTATCAACGAAGTCAAAAAGCTCATTAAAACTTTTATGATGCCCGGCAATAATCAATTGCATTAATTCATTTTCTTCGTCGGTTTCTGATAATGCCCTAATAAAAGGCAATGAGAATAATTCATGACGCTGGTTATGCCAGCTGTTTTTTTGTCCCCGGAGTTTCTTTTGAAATTCAATATGTGCTTTACCTAAATCATGCAAAAGGATACATAACTTAAGCAATTTCCAAAATCTGTTTTTGTTAATCGTCTTTGGGAGGTTTGGAACAGAACACTTCAAATTATTTAACACCTCAAGGCAATCCTTAACATGTTGTTCGAGAGTAACAGGAGGTTCCGATTTTGCCAAAACTTCATCAAAACCCAAATCGCTCATTTTTCAAAGTTAATTTCATGAAAGTAGATGTCAATTATTTTATCTTCAATAATATCGGTATAAGCGATTAAAGTCGATGGATTATTCCCGGATATATGTGAAATTACAGAATAAGGTTCAGTACCAATATTTGTACGGGGTATTGTATCAGTAAAATATTTTGGCAGAGGTTGAATATCTCCTGCAAGATAGTTGCCCATAAATGGTACAACCTGTCCTCTTATTCTTTGAGCATTTTCAACTTTTGCAAGCGTTACTTTTTCTATCTTGTCGACCGATGCAAGATCATTACTTCGTCCAAGTAATAATTGATAAACAGGTCTTTTAAAATATCCTGTAATTCTTTCATCAGGTATATATAAATAGAGGCTGCAATCGTACAAGAATTCCCTGTTTATTACATTTGATTTAACCTCGTTTAATGGATAATTTTGGGTTTTATGCAGTTCAATTTGGTATATTGATTCTAAGTCTGTTGATTTTGCTTTATATTCAAAATAATATCCAATGGTTAATTGTTTATAATATTGGTAACTTCCCGCAGCTGCATTAATAAGGCCCAAAATAGTACTCAAAGGAGGGACTTCTAATGTAGGTTGAAAAGCAGATATCAGGTTTGGATAACGAAATCCTGATGTCCAAGAAGTTATTTTAATACGGGTTACATCCATTATTCAACTTGATTTATCAGTTGTTCGCAATATTTATCAATAACTTCATTTACACTTCCATATTCAACAAAGCCCAAACTCTTTAAATCTTCAAGAGCTTTATTTTCTTCATCAAGGAACCCGTTGCGTTTTCCAATAAATACTTTTCCTTCAAAGGTGTCTTTATAATCTTGCAGGGCTTCTTTCAGACCTTCAACATTGAGGACTGCTATTTCATCATTTTTACCTGTATTTTTGATGATATGAGAGAAAGGATGATTTCCAGTTGTTGTTGTTGCCAATACTATAAACTTTGGTGTAACATCTCCCAGGTTATTGGTTTGCATTGCGCCGCCATTAATATGTTTTAGGGCTAGAATCGTATCTTCTATTCTTTTCTTACGAGTTTCTTTATCCATGCGTATTAATTTGGCTGGATTTCCGTCTTTTGTCTTAACATATGGGTCATCGATTTCTGTAGCACCGTTTTCAATGGCTTCTGTACGCAGCTTTTCTGAAAGGTTAACATAACCAGTCTTGTTGTAATTTGAAAATGTACCTACCATTGCAAGGTCAAGGCTAAACATGCCTTTCATTATTGCACTATATTCTTGTTTACTATAAGGTACTGAATCTCCTTCTTGTCTTGCCATACTTGACCAATTTTCAACAGGATTAACAGATGCAGCGGAAATAATTGCTGAATTCTTTAGAGGGGAAATCCTAGTAACCGTAATGTTTACGTTTTTTTCTTTCCCTTTTTCGTCAGTGATTTTTTCCGATGCAGCTTTCATGTACCCAAAAACATCATCATCAGGGTATTTAAATGGATCAGCAGATGTAAAGGCTATCTTTGCTTCTCTAATGACCGGGGATAATTCCCAACCGGCATTTTTCTGTAGAGCTTCACGCCACCAATAACGCCATGCTTGCCCTGACACATAAACATAACTGCGACCATTTTTGTAAATCTTTTTCGTGGCCACGGCATTATCAAAATTGCTTGTTGTGTTTTTACCTGCATTATTTAATGCTACAACATCAACATCAAGTAAAATAAATCCTTGGGTTTTTAAATTTTTCATATCTATAAAATTTATTGGTTTTCTACCTCAGTTGGTTCTTGTTCAGATAATTCAATCACTACATTTAATTTAAGCTCGTGTAGTTCTTGGTAAATGGCAATTAATAAAATATCCCTGATTTCCTGCCATGAAACATCATCAGAAAAAAGATAGTTTACATAATCATCGACGCTTATTATTAAATCACCTCCTTCATTGAAATTTTTAGCAATTACATCGCTTAACAAGTATCTCCTAAGCAAATATGGATTTTTAGCTCCATTTAAGCTTGTTATCCTTTTTTTAATTGAATCTGCATTCTGGTCTTTGACCAGATATTTTGCTAATTCCTTAATTTTATTTACAGTTTCGTTTTTCATATTTCGAATATATGTTTGATAGGTTTCAATAATTTTAAAATTCATTGTATGTGCTTTAACCCACTTCAGAAAATCAGGGATAAGGCTTTGACCAGATAATAGTTTTGTATAAATTCGGTTGCCCCATGTTTTATAATCATTAAAAGTTACCAAATTCATTTCTCCTTTTTTTTCTATTTCATAATTATTCGTTTCTGGATTGTAGTTAGCTCCTTTAAATTTTGAATTATGATAATGAGAATAAACAAAACGTTGCCAATCATTTTTTAATTCTGCTTGTGCACAATATCTATAAAAATCAAATATTCGTGCAGGAACCCTATATACATTCATTTCAGTGCTTGCCCCAAAATTTGAGAAATGATATAAGGTCAATGATATAGGAATTTTTAAATCAGAAACCAGTTTTACATTTGTAATAACTTTATCTATAAAATTAAATAATGCATTGGCTGGATTATGAAATTCTGATTTTAACACCCCAGTTTCAGAGGCAAATCCGATTCCACTTAAGTTGTTTTTACAATTATCAACAACAAAAAATTCTGTAATTTCAGGCACATTACTATGAATACATGCGATTTTACCACTTAAGAGGATTGAGCCTAAAGGGATAAAAAACATCCTTATTAATATTTCTTTTGAAAGCATTAATCCCGGTTGGAAGAAATGATGAAAGTTGATAAATGCACCTGAACCAGATAATATTAAACTTTCCCTTCCTGCAGAATATAATTTGGTTTTTCGGCCGCTTATCCTGCAATATCCTTCTTCCGATGGCGCTTCATCTTTTATAATTTGAGAAAATAACCTTAAGGTACCTTCAATTTTTTCTTTATTTGTTTTGATTGAGGGATTTGTGATTTTTGATCCGTGGAAGAAACTATGTAATTTCCCTTCCCAGTTGTTCACATATATTAATGTGGCTTCTTCGATTAAGTTTAATATATCTTTATCAGGTTCTCGTTTCTGCAAATATTTAATCACATATCCCCCAATATCTGCAAATGGATCGCCTGAGGTTTTTGTTAACCATTCGTAATCAATAGTTTTTGTATATTGTTTCATAATATATGAATGTTCAAATCTTTAATAGTCCTGTATTGTCCATTTATAAAAGTCAACATCATCACCCAACCAAACTCCAACCATTCTTTTCTTCGAGACCTGACAGGTTTCCAAACCTGTCAGGTCTGGTCCAATATTCAATCACATCTCCCCCAATATCTGCAAATGGATCTCCTGAGGTTTTTGTTAACCATTCGTAATCAATAGTTTTTATATTTTGTTTCATAATATATGAATGTTCAAATCTTTAATAGCTCTGTATTGTCTATTTATCAAAGTCAACATCATCCTCCAACCAAACCCCGGCCATTCTTTTCTTCGAGACCTGACAGGTTTTCCAAACCTGTCAGGTCTGGTACAATATTTAATCAGGTCTCCACCAATATTGGCAAAAGGCTCGCCTGTGGGGTGGGTTAACAAGTAATAATAATTATTATTGTTTTGCATTTTTATTCTTATATAATTTTTAAACAATCAGTAGTTAACAAGATTTATTATAATATTTTTGTAATCGTCCGGTTAATATTTCTTTTAATATATTTGTTTCGATATTTCTAAAATGGAATTGAAAAATTAAATAATAGTTCTTTATTAGTCGGGCCAGTTTGGATTTACCTCCTGGAAGAAAATCCCGGGATTTTTTAATTTCAAAATCTTATGAAGCAAAAGGATTTAATAAAGCACCTTAGGAATAATGGATGTTACCTGTTAAGGGAAGGTAAAAAGCACATGGTTTATTTCAACCCTTTGAATAAAAAAACAGCCACTGTGCCAAGGCATAAGGAAATTAAAAATATTCTTTGCAAGGAGATTTGTAAGGAGCTTGAAATCGAAATGATTGGATAGGGTTATAAATCAAGCTGTTCTACTTTATATTTCGATTTCCCCATTTCCTTTATCGCCATATCCATCCTTACCTGTTGTAGCAATTGGATAGCTTCTTTTATATTTTCCCTCACTTCGTTTTCTGTTTCACCTTGGGTAAATGCCCCGGGAACCTCAGGCACCATCCCGACAAAACCACCTTCTTCAGCTTCTTGTATAATTAATCTGTATTTCATACGGTTTAAATACTTTCTGATTGTAAAGATACTACTTTTTCCTTTTACTTCTCAGTAAATCAAAGAACGTTTTATATAGTAATAATTTTTTAAATTATTTACCTTGTCTCAATCAAATCAACTTTTTTTATGTCTTTTCTTCGTAGACCTGACAGGTTTTCAAAACCTGTCAGGTTTATATTAGCATCAACATCAACATCCCTTATCCTCACCAATAAATGAAAATGGTTAGGCATTAGCGCCCATGCGTATGTATCAGCTATGGGTTGTATGTGTTCATCATACAAGTTTAAGAAATAGGAATAGTTTTCATCTATTCTGAAAAGGGCCTCGCTATTATTGCCCCTGTTGTAAATATGATAATATTTACCGTATTGCAAGTTTTCCATTTAACAGTTATTTGTTGATTCGTTATTTTATTATTCCAATATCTCCACCCAACCAAACCCCATGGCGTTCTTTTCGCCAAAACCACAATTGTAGCCCATGCGGTGTATTTCTGGCGGGGCTGTCAGTTCAAATTCATACATATATCCTTTTACCCTCGTTTCTTCAGTAGTTCCCGGGCGCATTACCCTTAATCCTGACCTGAGATCGGATAGTATTCTAAAATCCCACTCGGGTTCGTCATCTTCATTTAAGTTGCCAGCTTTTACAGGTATACTTAACAGGTATCCTTTGTATTTTTCTATAAGGTGTGTTATGAAATATTCAGGATATTCCGTCGCATCAGGGGGCAGGTAGGTTGCCTGTTTACTTTCATTTTTTATACTTATTACCAACGGTGATTTTATGGAATAGCGCATTGTTTCATTAAATATGGGGGAGGGGAGGGCTTCAATTCCTGAAACCTTGAAATTGGCGCCACATAATTTGTCTCCAATAAATATTTCCTGGTCAGTAAAAATACCTTTCACGAAATTCTCTGCCAGGTTATCAAGGTTAAACGCCAGTTGGAAGGATATTTCATTACCATTTAATTCAAACATTCCTTTTTCCTTATGAAGTCTATAAGGCCTTATGTCCAGGGGAGAATAAGTAAAAAATTTAAACCGTTTATTTCCTTCTCCATAACCGGATGTATGAAGAAATGAGGCCAGTTGTTTATCGGCTTTGCCCAAAACTTTATATACCCACGCACCAATAAAATACTGGTAATCTACCGGTATATACGTATTGCCTGTATTACTTAACTTAATATGAAAGCGCATCGTGTAAATTGTAATCGGGAAACAATTTACACTTTTTTTAGAATTATAAAAAAAATAATCTAACAAAAAAACCTGACAGGTTTTCAAAACCTGTCAGGTTTAGGCACACAAATAAATGTATTTATTTAATAATATATTTAAAATCACTTATTCTTAGTAAATACACTGATCAGATATTCATTTGTTTCTTCCAGGAAAAATTCTTCCGGGTCCCATGTTTCATTATCTTCAAGGCCTAACCATTCTGCCAAACCTTCATATTCCGTGTTGTTGGGATCGGAAAGTATGTATTTTAAATTTTCATATCCCCATGGTCCACCGCAATCTTCCGGTGGGCAATTCCCTTTACCGTCAATGCAATTAGGGTATAAAATAGTATTGTCGGTAATTTTTTCAAGGGTGATGGAGTGTTTCCAGTCATCGCCAAAATCATAGATATAAGTGAATTTTTGCCCTTCTTTGGTGAATATCTCAGCTAGTGTAATATCTTCGGCATCTAATGCATCACCAGGGTCTAAAAAACCTAAAAAATCATCCTGCCCGTCTTCCGGGGTAAGTTCTATTCGTGGAGAAGAACCATACCCTTTCGGTGAAAACTGGAACAAATGTTCGTTTTCCCAGCCAAAAACCACCTGTATCGCAATATGAAAATCCCAGAACGTAAGAGTAGCGGGTAAAATAACTTTTCGCCACACGGGTGGTTTGGTTATGTTGTCAATCTGGATTTTAAACTGATAAGTCATTTATTTTGATAATTAAATTTATAAACCCAACTTATAAATAGCATACGAAACAGGCTGTGCCTCTATGTTATATTTATTCCCTTTAATTTTAACAGGAATTTTATCACCCATTAATAATTCCGCTTTTTTCGCACTCAGATTCAATGTAAATTCAGCTTTTTCAATGCGGTCAGCCGGATTAAAGATGGCAATGATAACCTCTTTATCAGCTGCACGTGCATAAATAAATGGATATATATTTTCTTTTGCATATATCGGAATGAACCCGGAATATCCCCAAAGTGCTTTTTCCGAATGTCTTAAAGCTATGAGCTTGCGGGTTTTATTAAGGAGAGAATTTGGGTCATTTTCCTGGGTAGCAACATTTGGTGCATCAGGGTCAGAATCGACCGGTAAGTAAAGGTTGGCAGGATCACCTGTTGAAAATCCCAGGTTTTTTCCCGTTGACCATTGCATGGGAGTACGGTTTCCTGCACGGGGTTTGTAGGCTCCTTCAACATATGGTAAACCGTAAAGTTGCTTCATCCCGATTTCATTGCCATAATAAATAAAAGGGATACCAGGCATGGTAAGTGCGAAGGCGTAGATCATTTCGAGTTCCTTTGGAGTACGCTTTATGTTAATACGTGCGTTATCATGATTTCCTAACGGAATAACAATATACCCTTTGTCATGTGTGGCGGTATATTGTTCCATATAGCTGTTGACGAAATTGGCAATATTCCCTTTACCCTCTTTGTCAAAGAAACTGTGCCCTTCAGAGTAGCCATTTAGTATGCGCCAGCTTTCCTTCTGTGTAAGGTCGTTATATCCGGCAAACCAGTGAAAGAAATCGGCATGAAAGGCATTATCCATGGCATCTTTAGGCCCTGACCATTCGGCAATCATGAAAGCATCGGGGTATTCATTAATAAATAGTTGCCTTATCTCCTGCCAGAATTCTTTGGTAGCTTCATCTTTGGTATTGAAAAACTGGTCATTACCGGTAATATTGGCATTTTTAACCAGAGCACCTGCCATATCTGCCCTAAAACCATCTGCACCCATGTCCATCCAGAACCGAAGCATACGTTTTAATTCCTCACGTAAAGCAAGCACATCCGGGTGTTCAACAGGCAGCATCCAGGGTTCTTCCGGCTTAGCGAATCCAAAGTTTAAAGCGGGCTGACACCAGTAAAAGTTACGCATAAATTGTCCGTTACGGCGGCTATATCCTTTAATGAAAGCATCCTTATAGGCATCAGGCGGATTTTTCCAGGTGTTATCATTCCATATATACCAGTTAGAGTATTTGTTTGTATCCTGTTTGGCCGATTCTTTAAACCATGGGTGTTCAATGGATGTATAACTTACAACGTAATCAAAAATTACTTTCATGCCACGTTTATGAGCTTCTTCAAAAAGTCGCTTTGCATCTTCGTTTGTGCCATAGCGGGGGGCAACTTTATAATAATCTGAAATGTCGTAACCGGCATCACAAAAAGGGGATTCAAAAAACGGATTTAACCAGATAGCATTTACTCCCAGGCTTTTCACATAATCCAGTTTTTCAATAATACCCTTTAAATCTCCGATACCATCACCATCTGTATCATAAAAAGTTTGTGGATATATTTGATAAAATACTGCAGTATGAACCCATTCGGGACAATTTGGAATTACATAGTCACCACTTATTTTTATCTCATTATTATTGCTTTGCGCAACTAGCTGTCCTGTTAACAAAAATCCAAAAAGAATTTTTAGCAACGGTTTAAATCCTGTCATTCAATCACTTTTTAAATTCAGCCCAAAAATATAAATCATTGATGTTAAAAAAAAATATTAATTGAGTTATAATTCATGTTTTACATTTTGTAACAACAGACAGTATTTAATGCTACTATATAAAATAATAAAGATTTTGAATTTTTTTTTTTGAAATGAACTTATGTGCATTTATTTTGTAATTTTGTATAACTTATAAATGAAATAAAAATAATGCCCAACAGGAAGAGAAACAGGAGGGTAACAGGGCCTCCAGTGATGGAGGGATTTAAACCTTTCGGTATTCCCATGCGTGAGCTTGAATCAATTATGCTTTTGTATGAAGAGTATGAAGCTATCAGGCTTGCGGATTATGAAAACCTGACGCAGGAGGAGGCAGCAAAAAAAATGAACATTTCAAGGCCTACTTTTACCCGTTTGTATGATAAAGCACGCAAAAGTATAGCCAAAGCTTTTATTGAGGGGAAAGCAATTATAATACAGGGGGGAAATTATTTTACAGAAGATTATTGGTACAAGTGCAACAATTGTAATGAAACTATGGTTACATTGAAACCGGCAAAACATTGCAGAAAATGCGATTCTGAGGACATTGATCAGCTAAATAAAAATAGTGAGGATACTGATAAGTTAGAAAAATAAGTCTTCAAACATTAAGTAAGAAGTTATTATGACAGGGAAAATTCATCTATATACAGGAAACGGAAAAGGCAAGACTACTGCTGCATTAGGATTGTCTTTACGTGCAATGGGTGCCGGCAAAAAGGTTTTTTTTGCTCAATTTGTAAAAGGGAAAACCTATAGCGAGATTGATACCATAGAGAAGCATTTGCCTGGTATAGTTGTGAAACAATATGGTTTAGGATGTTTTATTGTTAATAGTCCTACACAGAAAGATGTTGATGCTGCCCGGCAAGGATTGGCAGAAGTTTCCGAAATGCTTGTTTCAGGTGACTATGATATGGTAGTGATGGATGAGGCATGTATAGCCATTTATTATCAATTGTTTTCTGCTGAAGAATTAGTAGATGCGTTAAACAAAAGAAAGGAAGAAACAGAAGTTATTATTACAGGGAGATATGCACCTGATGAGCTAATTGAAATAGCAGACCTGGTAACTGAAATGAAAGAAGTTAAGCATTATTATAATGATGGGTTGGAGGCCAGGAAAGGGGTGGAGTTTTAAACAATTACAGTATACATTCAGTTTTTTTACTTTGTCTTTGTTATCAGGACTTTGGTGAAGGGTTTACTATTATTAAACTTATAGTGTATTGTTATTACTAAAACGCCCGTCATTTAACGTATTTGATAATTTATCAGCTGAATTACCCAGCCATCCTGATTTGATATCGTGTGCTTCGTCAAAAACGGGAACATATGGTTTAATATCAATAAGCGGGGTTCCGTTAACAATATCCACGTTTTCAATGTATAGTATATTATCAGTCCGGTAATTTAATTTCACAACGGACAATCCTATTTGGTTAGGCCTTCGCGGGGCACGCGTGGCAAATATACCATGTTTCACATTATCAAGGAATGGTGTGACTTCGAGATTATATCCTTCTGACAGATGAAATTGAAATAGAATTATCAGATGAGAGAAACCTTCAATATCTTTTAGCCCGGCAGCAAATTCAGGGAATATCTCTATTTCCCCTTGTATCCCCTTAGCTGATGCAGGTTGAATAGGCATCCCTTCCGGTTTATTGAATGGAGAATGAATGATCCCAATGGGTTGATAAATAATATTGTCCATTTTACTAATATCCTGATTTTTTAATACAATTCTTTAATTTCAAACATATTACCACTTTTGTCCCATAAAAAATAAATGTTTGTGTTATCTTCTTTTCTCCTGACCACGGTTTTATATCCTGATCCGGATGCTTGTTTGTATATCAATTCTGCTTGCTTATAACTAAGGCATACATGGGAAAATGTTTTTATTTCTTTATGGGGGGCAATAAACATTTCAAACAAGCTGCCATTGCATTCCATCATTTGAACATCAACAGCATTATTTTCTGAAAATATGTGATGGGTTATTTCCTTATCTATTGTAAAAGAGTATTTTTTATTAAATAGTAATATATTTTCATATAAGTTCTCAATATCAGTTGTATCGTTGATCGTTAAAGCAATATGAGTTAACATGTTAAATAGTATTTTGTTTTCAAAGGTATATGAACTTTTGTTCATTTAAAAATATTTGGAAAAGATTTTTAAATTTTGTCCGTAATTCATTGGAGCTTTATATATGGAATAATAGCACATTTTGATTAAAAAATTAGCTTAAATAAAAAAAACATGATTTAAATGAACATATGTTCATTTAAATTTGTATCTTTGTAGAGTATTAACTAATAATGAAATTTAAAAAATTAACATTATGCCATTTGGAGATCGTACTGGTCCTATGGGACAAGGTCCTATGACCGGGAAATCATTAGGTTTATGTACAGGTTATGATACCCCTGGGTATACTAAAGGATTTGGTGGAGGAATGGGTAAAGGGTTTGGATTTGGCAGAGGTCGTGGTCGTGGTTTTGGGCGTGGTCGTGGTTTTGGAAGATCATTTGCCGGTTTTAACAATGTGTTTCCTTTTCAACAAACTGCAAGTAAAAATGATGAGATAAAAATGCTTAAATTACAAGCAGAAAATCTTGGTCAGATGCAAAAAGACATAGAGAAAAGAATAAGTGAGCTGGAAAAGTCAAAAGAATAAAGAGTCTTGGGCTTACTTTTTCCTTTACCTGTCAAATAAAGATAGATATGATTGCATTTGGTCCGGTTTTATCACGTAGATTAGGTTTAAGTTTGGGGATAAATAATATTACCTCACCCAAAACATGTTCGTATAATTGTGTATACTGCCAGGTAGGAAAGACTTATAAGCATGTTCCTGAAAGGCAGCATTTTTATGACCCTCAGTATTTGTTAAAAAATGTAGATGAGCATTTACAAAAATTACAAAAATCTCACAAGCCTGACTATCTCACATTTGTATCTAATGGGGAACCTACAATGGATATGGGATTGGGGGAAGACATACTATTATTAAAGAAGTTTAATATACCTGTTGCCGTGATTACAAATTCATCATTTTTATACGATAAAAATGTAAGGAAAGAATTGATGCTTGCAGATTGGGTTTCCGTTAAAATGGATGTTTTGGATGAGAATATATGGAGCAGGTTAAATCGTGCAGCTAATGGTCTGAAATTAAATACAGTTCTTCGGGGAGTTAAGGAATTTGCATCTGAATATCATGGCCAATTGCACACAGAAACAATGCTGGTTGAGGGTTTTAATGATTCTTTAGAACATTTACAAGAACTTGCAAATTTTATTTCAGAATTACAGCCTCAGAAAGCCTTTCTTTCTATTCCAACCCGGCCCTCTGCAGAAAATAATGTAAAACCGGTTAATGAGGCAGTTTTGTTAGAGGCATGGCAGATATTTACAAATGCCGCCATAACAACTGAATTATTAACGGGCTTTGAGGGCACCAATGTTGGTTTTACGGGTAATGTTTTTGATGATATCTTAAATATTACCGCGGTACATCCTTTAAGGGAAGATTCAATGACGGAACTCCTGAAGAATAATAAAGCGGATATGTCTGTTGTGCATTCATTGATTTCACAAAGGCTCATAGAAAGCATAAAGCACGATGGCATGAATTATTATGTAAGAAAATATAACATTATAAAATGATTGTATTATGCCACAAATGAATGGAAGCGGCCCTGAAGGTAAGGGGCCAAAAACAGGCAGAGGTCTTGGAAAATGTAAAAAAACCACCTCTGATGAAAACACAAACAAACTGGGTAAAGGCTTAGGCAAACGCCGTAAATCAGGTGGAGGAAATGGCAAGGGGAAACGCTTAAAGTATAATCAGTAAATCTCTTGATTACTAAAACTGTTTTTTCTGAAATGAGGAATGCGATGTTTCAGAATTACTTTAGTTGTTTTATAAGGATCTTATCCAGCATCTTTTTTGAAAGAAGCCTTTTGAATAGAAAGGTCATTTTGCCGTTTTTCTCCGGGATATAAGAGATCCTGGGTTTTGGTGATTGCAGGCATTTAAGAATACAATTTGCAATTACTTCCGGTTCAACTCCTTTACTGACCATTTTGTTAATTACCTTAACGAAGTTGTCAAATTCATTTCGATATAATTCTTGTTTCTCCGGATCATTTGTTTCAATTTCGATATAGGTAAGGGGGATAGTCTTTTCAAAAATGGGTGTTTTCACCACATCCGGGTATATAACACTCACGGGTATCCCCCATTTTTTTAGTTCCAGTCTCAGTGAGTCGGATATAGCATCAAGTGCAAATTTAGTGGCAGAGTATATTCCCAGATAGGGTAGGGATACCACTGCGTTAGTAGAACTTATATTGATTATTCTTCCTTTATCTTTTCTTAAAATTGGTAATAAATGCTGAATCAGTTCGATAATACCAAATACGTTTACATCAAATGAATTTTTAATGGTATGACGGTTCATGAGCTCAATCGGACCGCCTAACGCAGATGCTGCATTATTAATTATGGCATAAAAATTTTTTTCACCATTACAATGCTTTTCAATTACTTTTACAGCATTTGTTATTTGTTCAGGATCAGTAAGGTTTAACCTGACAGGTTCAATATTTTTTATATTTTGACTGGTTAAAAAATCAAAACCTCGATCATCCCTTACACCGGCAAAAATGTAATATCCATTATCAGATAGTAATTTACAAGTTGATAGTCCAATACCGGAATTAGCTCCGGTGAGCAAGATGCATTGTGTTATGGTTGTCATTCTAATAAATTATAATTGATACAAAAGAACCAAAAATTGTTTAATTATACTCATGTTTATTTAAAAACATCAAAATGAATACCAATTATATATGAAAAAACCGGAATTCTTTTGTGAGTTTGTAAAATTCCGGTTTAATAAATATTCACACTTTCAGATGGACTCCTATTGCTCTTTTATATGATTTGTCTTCTTTGATGTGGCCCCCATAAGCTTTTCAAATTGCTTAATAATGTCCTCAGGTACAACATTATTTTCATGCATTGCCTGGAAAATAGAAAGTTGCATGGATAGTACAAATTCTTTTATTTCCTCTTTTGTATGGTTGCGTGTTATGGTTACCCTAATACCCGTATTATTTACCGGCATTGCAGGGTGCATCGCCAGACTTGGATAAAATCCTTTATCAACAATGAGTTTTAAACTCCGTATGCCGACCTCAGGTTTTCCTACTCCAAAGAAGAAAATCGGAGAGTTGGTTTTATCGATCCTTAGGACCTTAAGCAGATCATATTTTTGAAGTTCTGAAATAAAAAGATCTACTTTTGAACGCAATTCCTGTTGCAGTGATTTTATTTCTTCAGAAATATGGATTTTTGCACTGGCAATAGAGGCTCCAAGAACTGCTGGCATATTAGGAGTTGAAAAAATCAATGTACTGCCGAGCTTTCTGAATATCCGCTTGGTTTCTTTATCAGGACATACAAGAACACCGCCAAAGCTGCCAAATCCTTTACCAAGAGAAGCTGCCATGATCATCTGTGGATGGAAATCGATTTTATCCAACACGTAGCCACTGCCATTCTTTCCACACCATCCAATTCCATGTGCATCATCAAGATATACCCTGAACCGGGGATATTTATTCATTAAAAGATATAGTTCTTTTGCTTCCACTGCATCTCCCATCATTGAATAAATCCCGTCTCCTAAAAACCATACATTTTCATGTTTTTCCTGTAGTTGTATGATTCGTTCTTCCAATAGATCCATCCGGTTATGCCTTAGGGGTTCGGCATACGTTCCTCCCCCTTTACAGATCATAAAGGCATTTCGTACACTATTATGTACCTGGTGGTCAAATATTATTGCATCATTTTTGTTGATTAAAATAGGTAATGCTGCAATATGTGCCAGGCTTGTAGATGTAGCGTGGATACAAGGTTTGCCAAACATTTGTTCAAGCAAAAGTTCAAGATCATCCAGGATCTTAAGTTTATAGTATGATCTGGAGGTCGGGAAGGCTGTGCCATAGCGTGTTACCATTTCAATGGCTTCCTTTTTTAACCGTTCATCAAGATCTAATCCGAGGTAGGAACATGAGGCAAAAGAGATTAATTTCTGGTCGTTGAACCGGATTGTACGACCTTTAAGAGTATGGTCATCAATGTTGCGATATACTAACGCCTGATTTTCAACAATATCAGTATACTTTAGCACATCATTGAGGTTGTAGGAATTGTCCATAATGTTTTGTTTTTGAATTAAGTAACTTATGAATGAATTTGAGCAGTTATACAATAATATACAAGTACTTCTCTATTGAATACAATAATAAAAACTTAGGAAAAAGCAATTACTATCCCCGCTGTGCAATTTAAACCAGTAACGATTGAAATGTAATTACGTTAGCTAGTCTGATTACCAGTATTGGGTATAGCTTTATGTATAGAAATGCTTAAGTAACCAGGTACTCCTTGGCAGTTATCTCGTTTTCAAAAACTTTCACATGCTGTCCGGTAAAGGAAGCATAACCATTAATTAATATTTTCTTTAACCCGGTTATCCCCAATACAGCAGCCTTATCTGTTTTATCCTTTGTTGCTTTTCCTAATTCTGTGACTTTGTTCATAAAGTTATTCGAAACCACAGAATCCCGGTAATCATTTAGGGATAAAATCTTAAAATTGGATTTGGCATAAAAATCGGCTTCAGTTCTTAAGTTTTGAAGCATAGCATCTTCCGTTTTTAGCCCTCGGTAATCAGCGTAAAGAATTTTACGCCCTTTGTAGTCAATCCATGAAACTGGCATAACTTTGTCCTCCTATATTAATGTGTGTGTGTAAATATTATGTTTTAAATATAGTAATGAATTTCGAAAATATGAAGTATTAAAACGTTTGAAGTGGTGATATATCTCATTATTCATGATGATGTTTTGCCAATACATAATCAATATACTATTATTATTGCCATTAGGATTAATTTGCATTAAGGAATAATAAAAGATGTTTTATGGAGTGAGTTTGTGAGATAATAAAAATCAGAGTGGAGTGATCACTCGTACCTAGCTCTCACTCTCATTCTGATTTAAATCGGGGTAGGGCGACTCGAACGCCCGACCTCTACGTCCCGAACGTAGCGCGCTACCAACTGCGCTATACCCCGTAATTATAATTCAAATAACCTCTGCGTCCCGAATCCCGATTGCATCGGGACTACCAACAACGCTACTCCGGTATAAGTATAATTGTTATTTCAATGACCTCTGCGTCCCGAATCCCGATTGCATCGGGACTACCAACTGCGCTATACTGCGGTATAAGTATAATTGTTATTTCAATGACCTCTGTGTCGTGAATCCCGATTGCATCGGGACTACCAACTATTTACCTATATTTAGTTTAATGCATTCTTCTAGTAGCAGATCCTTATCAATCGGCACTACGCCCACTTTTTCACAGACCAATCCTCCGGCTACATTTGATATCATAGCTGTTGTTTCAGCATTCAGGCCGGCAGCCATACATACTCCGGCAACACTTATCACGGTGTCCCCTGCTCCTGAAACATCAGCAATATCCCTTATTTCTGCAGGAAATGTTTTATATCCGTCTTTACTGCTTATGAATACACCTTTTTCAGATAATGTAATAAGAATATTTTGGATATTCTTTTCTGCGTGTAATTTTTGAGCATTTTTGAAAAGCACATCCACATCATTTTTGCTGATGTCTAATCCAAGTCCCTCGATAAACTCTTTAAAGTTTGGTTTAAACAATGTGGTGTTACTATATGCAAAAAAGTTCTTTTTCTTAGGGTCAACCAGGACAGGAATGTAATAGCTTTGAGCAAGTTTTACAACATTTTCAATGATATGGGTTGTTAGCACGCCTTTGTTATAATCCTGAAATATGACTGCGTCTATCTTGGTATTTTTCATGGATCCTTCAATGCGTTGCAGAAGCTCGGTTTCGAGCCCGCAAGCAATGTCATTAGTTGTCTCCTGATCTACCCTTAGTAATTGCTGATCGTTACTTATTATCCTGGTTTTACTTGTGGTAGTCCTTGAAACATCCCGGAAGATTCCTTCTGTAGAAAGTCCATTTTCTTTCATGAGGTCCATGTAAATTTCACCCTTCTCATCATATCCGATAATTGAACAAATAATGGGTGTTGCACCTAAGGCAAGCACATTTAAACCTACATTGGCAGCTCCACCCAGCCGGTTTTCCCTTTTTGTACAAGAAACAATGGGTACAGGGGCTTCGGGAGATATACGGTTTACATTGCCCCACAGGTAGGCATCAACCATAACATCCCCAATAATAAGTATCTTCAGCTTATTGAAGGAGTCAAATATTTGTGATAGTTTTTTCAATTTAAAATAAATTGGCTAGCAAAGATATATATTTTAGTCAAAACAAAAAGCCTATTTAGTTTCCCAAATAGGCTTAATATCTATTTTATATACCTGCTAACTTTTATTCTGGCTATTTTATATCAGTGGCAAATGAAGCTTTAGATCCGGTTTCTTCATGTGTATTAACATCCGAATCATAAAGCGTCCCCATCATTTTTTGGAACGTGTAAGCGATCCTTTCAACATCGGCTCTGCTATTGATGTTGATTTCATTACACTGATATGCCAGTAAAATAAACCTAACTGTGGGCCAATCGTATTGAGAACACATTTCATACCATGATAAATAGTCCTCATCAACCGGGATACTGTAAAAACGATCAACCTTCTCCTTGTCAATGATGATCTTTACGGTTCCGTCTGTGTTGTAAGTAATAATTTTAGCAGGGTTCAGGGTCTCATTTCGTGATTTTTGCGCCTCAACTGTTGCGGAACATAATATTCCCACGGCAACTAAGCTGAAGAGTAATAGCGTTTTCATAGTCCATAGAGTTAAAGTTTAGTTAATTATTACACTCCTCATATCCCAGTTATTCGATTTTACGTTATGATTTATTGTTTGTTCGGAAAGTCGGGGTGTTTATTGCTAAAACTGTTGACAAACATAGTATGCCGATGATCTGGATTACCTTCTTAAGAAGTAATGGGGAAAAAAAGAAGTTGTCTTAATAATTGACTTTAAATACTACTGATGCTTCAAAAAAAATGTCTGCGAAATTGCTTTTTGAATATCTGTTTTGATAGGATTTTATTATCTTATTCAGTTTTGGACATCAGTGAGGTAGATACTTCCACAGATGAAGATGGTTGTGCCGGATTAGTATTGGCATTAAATAAAGTCTCCATTGTTTTCTGATATACATAGGCAATGCGTTCTACGTCCTTTTTACTGGTGATCTGCACTTCGTTATTATGATAGGCTGCTACAATAAACTGAATTGTGGCCCAATCGTATGTTGAATATAAATAATTCCAGGTTATATAATCTTCATCTACTTCTATGCTGTTGAAACGATCAATCATATCTTTATTAACAATCATTTTTACTTCACCTGTTTCAGTATAAGCAATAATTTTTCCAATTTCAGAAGCTTCATTATTGCTTTTTTGTGCCATTAGATTAATTGAACAAAATAATGCTGCGACTACCATCCCTGCTGCTATGCTCTTTTTCATATTATTGTTGTTTTAATGATTATTCTACCCAAATATACATTATTAAAGAGGCGTTTGTTCCAAAATTATGATGAGCGTCATCCCGGGTGATATAAATCACCATTTTTTGATGATTAATATCATCAAATACAGTGGCTATTTTCAAAAGACCAAATTATAGAAAACTTTATTACAGAAATACTAAAGAAATTTGGCATGAGTATGTGTGAATTGCCAGATGGTTATTTTAGAAGAATGCCTGAAATAATTCTTCCCGTCTCACTTCCTTCTTTGCGTGCGGAGTAAAAAAGATCAGTATGTTCATAAGTACACAAATATGCTATTTCAATGTTATTTTCTCTTATTCCTGATTTCAATAACTGCTGTTTGTTTGCTTCCTGAAGATTTAAGAAAGATCTCGTGTTATCATAGGATATAATTTTATCCCAATACGGCAGGTCTTTTTTTACTATTTCAACAATTTCGGGGCCTATTTCATAACAGTGCATACATATAGAAGGGCCAATACAGGCTATGATATTTTCAGGGTTTGATTGATATGTATTTGTCATAGTATTGATCGAGAGTTCCAGTATTCTTTTAACGGTACTGCGCCATCCTGCATGTACCGCTGCAATAACTTTGAGCTTTGTATCATACAACAATATAGGAACACAATCAGCAGATTTTACTATGATACATACTTCTTTATCGTCCGTAACAAAAGCATCCACATCCTCAATTCCTTTATTTTCCATTCCTTTATGTACCAAAAGCACGTTTTTACTGTGAGTTTGATGGGAAATATAAACGGAATCCTTTGCAATCTCCAGATGAAAGGCGATTTTTGCAATGCTATCATAAAAATCGGGACTGGTATTTCTGAAATTTAATGTATTTTGGTTTGCTCTTCCGAATGAATCTTTATAAGAGACAAAGTGCAGTATGTCCTTTTGTTTTGCCAATGACTTAAATTGCCAGAAAGAAAAATCATTTTTACTTGAAAGGATCATGGAATAGGATTATTTGTTCTATCTGGTTACAAATATATAAATTGTCAATCATTGATTATTTTACCAGAGAATAACAACACATTACAAAACATACTACCTAACCCGGTTATTAGTAGAGTGTAAACTGTACTCCGGCTGCAGCCTGATTTAACCATATAGCCTGGTAATATTCACTTCCCATATAGTTTGCAAAAACATAGAGATGAGATCGTTTCCATTTTGCTACCTTATAATATACGCCGGCATTTACCTCATTCCTGACTATGGTTTTTGTTTTGTAATCCGGAGTTATTCTGTATTCCAGGTTGAATTTTAAGGATTCGTTAGGGTAAATGTCAAGGATGGCAGTATGTTCATTAAAAACGATGTTGCTGTTAGGCTCATATAAAATACCGGTACCGATGCGAAAATTTGTCTCATCAAGTATTACAAGGTTAAACATTAATATTTGCCAGTCAAGGGTTGTATACGTGCTTATTTCATTAATATCTCCTTCATAGTTTGTATAGAGACGCAGGTCAGTACTATAGATTGCGGCATTATATCGAAAGCGGGGGACCGTTATTCCATTATCAGGGAATGAAATGCCAGCCATGCCAATAAAATCAGCACTTCCAATTCGCGGCTTTTCTTCTTTTTGATCCCAGAGATCAGCACTGATATCAGATACTATATCGCTGATAATATCTGAAATAATGCTTGTGCAGCAATCGGTTATCAGATCTGAAAAACAATTGTCTGTTTCATCACCGTCACCATCATCATAATAACCATAGTCCGGATTTGAATCATTATGGTTTTTATTTCTTGCTTCCTTATTTTTATCCGACCGGTCTTTTATTTCGTCGACTTGTGCAATAACTGTTAGTTGTGAGAGTGTTGCTAATGCAACAATAACACAAGATTGTTTAATGAAGGCGTAAAAACGCATTAGGATAGTTTTTTGATGGTATCTTCTAATTCTTTTACCTTTTTCTCCAAAGATTTCTCTTTTGTTGTGTAAAAGGCAAGTTCTCCTGTTAAACGTTCTATTTCTTTAATAGATTCTTCCTGACCTTCCGTTAATCGAAGTCCCTGGGACTGATCCACGGAAATGCCCAATATGTTTGGATTTTTAGTCAATTCATTAATGATAGGAATTTTAACAGTGTAAACGGTTTTTTCAATACCGTGGGGTGTGGATATTTTTTGCGTTGGAAGAGTAATTTTCTGGTTCTCATGTAATACTTTAAAATCTGATTCTTTGATAATCATTATTTCTTCCGGATTTGGAAGTATCTCGTCATCTGCTTTACCCATTATCTGCTCAGGCGTTAAGCCTATGAGCTTACAATGTTCCTGGTTTACAATAATATATCTTGAGTTGATATCTTTCACGAATATGGGGAATGGGAGGAGTTCAATGATCCGCCTAAGCATCAAAAGGTTTGCTTCAGCGTCAGTCCGCGATTTGCCCATTTCTTCCTGTGTAGCAGCAAGCTCTTCGAGGTTTTGCCGCATTTCTTCTTCCTGGGCGTTCATTTCTTCTGCCTGTTGTTTTGATTTTTCAAGTAATAAGCTGGTTTGTATGCTTATTTTAACATTAGCAATTGTTCCTGCGATAGATTCACCTACTTTTTCAACAAATTCGATTTGAAAAGGTAAAAACTCTTTAAAAGATGCAATTTCAATAACGCCAAATACTTTTTCATTAGAGATAAGTGGTATAATAAGTAATGTTGAAGGATTTGCATCACCGAGTCCAGATGTAACATATACATAATCCTGAGGCAGGTCTTTTATATATGTTGTTTCCTTTTCAAGGACACATCGGCCGATCAAACCTTCTCCCATCTCAATTCGTGTTTGCATCATTTTTCTTCTGTCGTAAGCATAAGATGCAACCTGTTCGATGTGAATATCTGATTCAATGTCATCATTAATAAGGAACAAACCACCCTGGTTAGCTTCGAGATACAACACAAGATTGTGGATAACATTATAGGAAAGTTCTTCAAGATTGTCGTTGTTTTTTCGAAGGATTTCTCCAAACATAGCCATTCCGTGTGTAGCCCAGTTTCGCTGCTCATCTTCTTCTTTCCTTTTTTTCTCTTCCTCAGCTGCAACTTTAAGTTCTTCTCTCATAGTAATAAGAGAATTTCCCAAAGCATCTTTTTCGCTCAGGGGTGTAAAGTCAGTATTATAATCACCCTTGCCAATGTGAGTAGCAAATTCAGATATAGCAATAAGTCCGCGAACCAGGGCATTTAATGCTTTTGACATTTGGCCTATTTCATCTGTCCCTTCTTTGATTTCATTTTCAGGCATTATCCCTTTCGCCATTGAAAAGAGTGTACGTTTAATAAAATTGATAGGTCTGACTTGCGATCTTATTGTTACTATTGACACCATTAATGCAACAATAACCAAACCAATACCCATATATAGAATGATTTTATAAAGTTTTTCAAATGAGGCATTCATTTCAACACGGGCCTGGTCAACAATAATTCTTTGATCGTTTATAAAGGAATTAAGTCGTTTTAGAATACTTGAAGTAAGTTTTATAAGTTCCCCGTCTTCTTCGACCATTGGTTGCACTTCAAACAGCACCATAGGATCATTATAGCTTTCGAAACCGCTCAATTGCTCCATTATGAAATTGTGCATCCGAAATAAAGAATCATTAATTGCATAATAAATGCTCTCATACTTGTTGCGATAATCCATGGTCCAGTTGGCAGACATTTTACTTAACTCCTGGTGTATTTTGGGAAAAGAAGTATGATGAAGTTGACGAAGTCTTAATTTATCCGGAGTGTCATCTTTCTTGTCTATGAAAACCCAGCTTTTGATAAGCATTTTAGAGTCGCTTATCATTTCCCTAAGCTCATTTAAATAGTCAACAGATGGTGAATATATTTCAGATATCCTCTTATTTACCTGAATACTGTCATTAAGTGTTTTTAATGTTAAGAAAGTATTTATAACAACACCAAGTGTAAGTATTCCGAATCCTAATCCTATTTTCCCTGCAATCGAGAGGTTCCTTTTCATTATCCAGTCTTTTTGTATTGTACGATCCTTTGCATCAATAAGTTTACAGATGCATATGAGCTAATTTATATTTAAATAGTAAATTGGTACAAAATAGTAAATATAATAAATAGAATTTAAAAAGTCTTTTTCATCGTACAATAATTCACAAGTGCAATTCTTGTTTGATTACTTTTTATGTAAATATCCTTTTTCCACAAATATTTGACGGGGTAAGTAATCAATAACTATTTTCATTAAAAGAGTTGAAAAACACGATTTCGTCCAAAGGTTTTCTCTTTGAGAGATGCCTGTTAATATCACATTCATCTTCCGGATATCCAAGGGGGAGCATTACTATAGGTTCAATATGTTTTGGAAGGTTTAAAAGTTTCATAATTTTTACCGGATCAAAGTTGCATACCCAACATGTTGCTAAACCCAGGTTTGTTGCCGCCAGTGTCATATGATCAGTGGCAATTGCAATATCAATATCGGCATGATCTTTACCATCACTGCGTTTCCAGGATTTGTTATGATCACTGCATAAAAGAATAACGATAGGTGCGGTTCTGAGCCATTCCCGGTGATAACATTCTTTTATTCCGCTCAAATAGGGCTCTTCGTCAAAAACAATAAAATGCCAGGGCTGGTAATTTACTGCCGATGGAGCAATGCGACCCGCTTCTAATACTTGAAGCAAGGTGTCTTTATCAATTTTTCTGGAGGAAAATTTCCTGCATGAATACCTGCTTTTTGCCAGTTTATTGAATTCCATAAGATTTTTTTTTGTAAAAATATAACGTTATATTTGAACAAAGCAATAAAAAAGTACATTAGCTAAGAAAATATAGCATATTTGAAAAGGAAACTTTAACATTTGTTTAACAGTTAATTTGCAGATAATTATCTAATTTTGATTTGGAATAAATAAAAATAATAGTATTATGAAAAAAATATTTGTTTTATTAGCATTAGTAGCTTTTACAGGTACCATTGTTGTATCTGCAGTTACAACCAAAGGAGAGGAAGTTGTATCAGTATATAACAATCCGGTTCAAAATATTCTACAATCAGCAGATCAGGGATATCAGCCAACAGATACCATTAAATCTGAATGTCCTAAAAAAGCAGCTGAGGGTGATAAAAAATGTTCTCCTGATTGCAAAAAGAAATCTAGTGAGAAAAAATCAGAGTGTCCGAAGAATGCTGAATAATTAGATACTAACAGCCTAATATTTTTTGAAGGACCTCTGAAAGGAGGTCTTTTTTTGTATTATATCCACTATAAAAATTCCATTATTCATGATGTGTTTTCATTATCTTTGTTCATCTCATATTATTTTAGAAAAATTGTAAACTGGATGCGTATGAATAACAAAAAAATATTGGAAGTAACAAAAGATGTAAAGTGGATTGGAGTTTTAGATTTTGATATTGTGACATTTGATATTGTTATGGAAACAAAGTATGGCACGACCTACAATTCATATTTTATAAATGCAAAGAAGAAGGCGGTGGTTGAAACGGTTAAGGAGAAATTTAAAGATGTATATTTTGAGAAATTGGTGCAGCTAACGAATCCTGCTGACATTGAGTATATTATATGTAATCATACTGAGCCCGATCATTCAGGTTCAGTAAAGCATTTACTGGAAATTGCGCCCAATGCCACAGTTGTTGGTAGTGGCCAGGCCATAAATTATCTTACCGAGATGATTGCTAAGCCTTTCAAATCCATGAAGGTAAAGGACGGAGACATCATTGATCTCGGAAACAAAAAGCTCAGGGTAATTGGTGCACCAAACCTGCATTGGCCCGATTCTATTTATACTTACCTTGAAGAAGACAAAATTCTCTTTACCTGCGACTCATTTGGTGCCCATTTTTGTGATGAAGAAATGTATGATGATAAAGTGGGTGATTATACTGATGCATTCAAATATTATTTTGATGTCATACTTAAACCTTTCAGCAAGTTTATGTTGAAAGCCATTGAAAAGATTCGCCCGCTGGATATTACTGCAATATGTACCGGGCACGGTCCTGTATTGAGATCGACATGGAAAGAAAAGGTTGCCTTATCTGAAAAATATTCAAATCTTTATCTGGCTGACTGTGAAGGACAAAAACCTGTTGTTCTGGTTGCCTACGTGTCAGCTTACGGATTTACCGGACAAATGGCAGAGCAAATTGCCGAAGGAATTAAATCAGAAGGAGGAAATCCCGAAGTTGTTGATATTGAAAATATTCTTTTAGGTGACCTTGATGAAAAGCTGGTGAAAAGCAAAGGGATAGTTCTGGGGTCCCCCACAATCAACCAAAATACATTATTGCCTGTTTATAAGATGTTTGCATTAATTAACCCGATACGTGATAA
This sequence comes from Bacteroidales bacterium, assembly GCA_016926235.1. Next base: position 25,136 of record JAFGOZ010000064.1, read on the forward strand.
AGGGAAATTAGCCGCTTCGTTTGGTTCATATGGCTGGAGTGGCGAAGCCGTTGGTATTATAGATGCAAACCTGAAAGCATTAAAGTTGAAGCTGGCATTTGAAGGGAAAGCAGCCAAGTTTGTTCCATATAATGGTAAAGCAGAGGATTTTGTAAACTTTGGGAAGGAATTTGCAAAACAACTGGTTGCTGAACAAGCATGAATAGTGGTCTCGTCATAATACTCTTTGCGTTCATTGCGATACTTTTCGGCCTTTTCGTGAAAAAGTATTGTTTCTAAAACTTTTCTAATAAAACAACATTTTCCACATGATCCGTATGAGGAAACATATCCACCGGCTGGGCTTTAGCCATTTTGTATCTTTCAGAGAGTAAGGCAATATCTCTTGCTTGTGTGGCGGGGTTACAACTTACGTATACAATTCTTTCCGCATCGCAGTATATAAGCGCATCGATCACATCCTTATGAACTCCGGCACGTGGGGGATCAAGTATGACGACATCCGGTTTGCCCTGTTCATTAATGAATTTTTCACTCAAAATATCTTTCATGTCACCGGCAAAGAAAGAAGTATTGGTAATACCATTTAATTCAGAATTTGTTTTTGCATCTTCAATTGCCTCAGGAACATACTCGATACCAATGACTTTTTTAGCATAACGGGCAATAAAATTTGCAATAGTCCCGGTTCCGGTGTACAGGTCATATACTATTTCAGTCCCTGTTAATCCGGCATAATTCCGGGTAATTTCATATAAATTTAAACCTTGTTCCGTATTGGTCTGAAAAAAGGATTTAGGCCCGATTTTGTAACGCAAACCGTCCAATTCTTCAAAAATATGATCCCTGCCCGAAAACAGGATGATATCCTGGTCATCAATAGTGTCATTGGCCTTTTGGTTTACAACATACATAAGCGATGTTATTTCCGGAAACTGTTTTTTCAGAAAAGACATCACACCTTCAATTTCCTGTTCGTCATTCCTGAAAAAACATACAATAAGCATTAACTCACCGATAGATGACGTGCGGATGATGAGGTTACGCAACAATCCCTGCTTTTCCCTAATGTCATAAAATGACAACTCATGGTCAATAGCCCATTGCTTAAGGGCCAGACGGATAGTATTTGACGGATCTTTTTGAAGGTAACACTTTTCAATGTCCAGAACCTTGTCAAACATGCGTGGAATGTGAAACCCCAGGGCATTTCGATCATCAAAATCATGCCCGCTTTGTATTTCCTGTTGTGTAAGCCAACGTTTATTTGAAAAAGTGAATTCAAGTTTATTCCTATAATACGTTGTATTAGAAGAAGGTACAATATCTAAAATGTTTTCAGCCGGAGCTTTGCCAATTCTTGTCAGGTTTGCAGCTACGCGATTTTGTTTGAACTTAAGCTGAGCTTCGTATTTCATATATTGCCATTTGCATCCGCCACAAACCCCAAAATGACTGCAAAATGGCTCCTGACGTAATTCTGAGTATGAGTGCCATGCAACCACCTGCCCTTCGTAATATTTCTTTCTTTTTTTTCGAACTTGTATGTCAACAATATCACCTGGTACCGCATTATTTACAAAAACAACCGGACCTTCTTCTGATTTTGCAACCGCTTTACCTTCGTCTGCGATGTCTGTAATCAGAACTTTCTCAATAAGTTTGGTATTCTTTTTCTTGTTACTCATCAGGTGTGCAAAGGTAGTGTTTTGTGATTGGTAAACAAGTAAAAAAGCATGTTGAAATGAGTAAAGTTATTTAAATATCAAACAACCGTAAAGTTGATTTTTAATGAAAAATGGTGTAACTTAATGTCTGTTTAGAAAAACCAAAAGACTTTAAAATACTTAAAATGGGAGGAATGAATTATGAAAACTTTATTACTTAGGAATGTTGTTTTGTTGATGTCCGTTGTTGTTGTTTTTGGCTGTAAAAATAATGCAAAAACTGAAAATGTATCGGAAAATGTTGACTCAACGCGCGTTGAAGCTATCAGTGAAGATTGCAGTACTGTTCATTGGGGATATGAAGGCCATGAAGCACCTGAAAACTGGCCCAATTTGTGTTCTGCATTTACACCGTGCGGAGGAGAGTCCCAGTCCCCTATAAACATTGAAAACCCTGTTACAGGCACTTCTCTTACAGCACTTGATTTTGAGTATACGACCACCCCGGTGAATATTGTCAATAACGGTCATACTGTGCAGTTTAATGTTTCAGATGGCAGTAAGCTTATTATAAATGGAAAAGAATATACACTCCTTCAGTACCATTTTCATGGATTGAGCGAACACACAGTGGGAGGAGAGCACTATCCACTTGAGGTTCACTTTGTTCACAAACATGCAGATAATGATTTTGCTGTTGTTGGTATATTTTTTAAGGAAGGAGAGGAGAATGCCTTGTTTAAACAGTATCTTGAAAAATTCCCAAAAACAAAAGGAGACTACTCGGAAGATGCGAAAATTGATTTAATGGGCCTCTTACCAAAGGATCAATCATACTATTATTACAGTGGCTCGCTTACAACACCACCATGCTCAGAAATTGTAAGCTGGTATGTATTAAGTACTCCACTTACAGCATCTGCAGAGCAGATAGCTGAATTTTCAGAAATATTACATAGCAATTATCGTCCGGTAATGCCGCTGAATGACAGGATCATCTATTCGTTTCAAAATTAATTACAGGATGAAATCCTGGAAGACATGCATTATTCAATTAAATTTGACGGTTATCATCTTTTCATTCACTTGTCTGTCATCGTGCGGACAAAAACAAGAACCAATGGTTGAGACCGTTAAAAATGTTGATATAAACCGCTATATGGGGACCTGGTATGAGATTGCCAGGTTTCCGCATAGCTTTGAAAAAGGCCTGGTTGGAGTTACTGCAACTTATACATTGAGGAAGGATGGTAAAATTGATGTGCTTAACCAGGGATATAAGGGCTCGCTAAACGGTAAACACAGCAAGGCTACTGCCAAAGCCAAGATTCCCAATCCCGATGATCCCGGAAAGCTCAAGGTGTATTTTTTCTTCCTGTTTGGTGCCGATTATTTTATTCTTGAATTGGACCAGGAAAATTATCAATGGGCACTGGTGGGCAGTTCATCAATGAACTATTTGTGGATACTTTCCAGACAACCGCTTATGGATGAGGGAGTATATCAGATGCTTTTAAATAAGGCTAAAGAAAGAGGATATGATACCAGAAAACTAATTGAGGTTGAACAGAAAGAGCTATGAAGGATATTTGTTTTTGCCTTATTCTACCAGCCAATCCTTTGCTTCTTCCAAAGTATTAAATGGTTTCATTCCATTAGATCCAATTATAAGGTTGTAGGCTTGCAGAAGGATTTTTCTTGCCGGATTATCTACACCTACAATAGCTCTTTTTTTCGCTGTCCTTGGTGTTTCCCTGGCTACTTTTTTTGCTTCGTTCATAAAATTTGAAGTAGCAAAAGCATTCTTGAGGTTAGTTAGTTGCAGATAGCCTGGTTGTTCTTTCAATATTTCCTGTTGAGCTTTTTTAAGGATAGCGACCATTTCCTCTTCATTTGCACAACCATCATAGTCGATAAAAAAGATTTCTTTTCCTTTGTGTTCTATCTTGCTTATTCCAGCCATAACTATTTGATTTATATGTTTATTCTTACTTTTCTAAAAGTTAATAACGTTTAATTTTCAAAAAGGTTATATTCCTTTTGGTCAATATCTACTTATTTTTCCTTCAGGCTTACTTCATTAGTGCAGCCTGTAAATTTCCCCACGCAAATGAGTTCAGCCTGACAATGCGGGCAGGATAATGGAATTTCATAGTCTGACATGGCAAATTTTTCGTAAATCAATCTTACCGGCTCAAAGCATGAAGGACAATCGAGATCTGTAAACCCTACATTTCGTGGCAATGCTATCTTTTTGTCAATTATTCTCCAGTTTTCCTCAGGTGAAGCCAGGTTGGTAAATTCCTGCATATTATCTGAAGATTTTACAAGATTTCTTATTTGATGATTTAATTCCTCAGCGTTCATTGCTGTACAATGGGAAAATTCATAATTAAAGTTAGCAACATTTTATTATTTTCACTACTTTAAATATTATACAATGAAGAAAAAGGATACTATAAAAACAGGACTGTGCGCATTGCTTAGATTAGGTCTTATATTGGTAGTACCCGTTGAGATATTCATTTTTGTTTATTTTAAATATATAGTCCGGCCTGTTGGATTTATGGGTGAAGCTTTTTTAGGACTGGCCTGGTTTTTGACAGCTATATTTTCTTTTTTTATTTGTTTGTGGCTGGCATCCATTATAAATATTTTTTACTTTTTGAAGTCGAAATATTCTATTAGGCCAAATATTGTTATGTTTTTCATAGCTATTACAGCTTTTATCCTTTTTTATCTTTACATAAACAGGTTTAGATTATAATCCTCATAAAAATGTGACGTTTTTTTACGTCATATGAAAAATATGACGTATATTTGCGTCATATTTTTAATCCATCATGTCAAAAATTGAACTCTTTGAAAAGGAACTACAGGATACTGCCTTGCTTTTCAAAGCATTGGCTCATCCCGCAAGGCTGGCTATTTTAAAATACCTGGCCGAAGCCAAGGTGTGTATTTCAGGGGATATATCCAATGAGTTGCCTCTTAGCAGAACTACTGTAAACCAGCATTTAAAGGAATTGAAAGAAATTGGATTAATACAGGGGGAGATTGAAGGAGTGAAGGTGAATTATTGCCTGAATCAAACCAGTGTAAAAAATTTGGTAAAAGTACTAAGTGGTTTTTTTGAAAACTTTGACTGTTGTAAAAAAACGGATTGTTGTAAATAAATAAAGAGTCATGCGAATATTAATATTATGTACAGGCAATAGTTGTAGAAGTCAAATGGCTCATGGCTTTTTACAGTCTTTTGATCCAAATCTGGAAGTATGCTCTGCAGGAACTGACATTGCCGAAAGAGTTAATCCCAAAGCTATTGAGGTAATGAAAGAGGTTGGTATAGACATAAGTCACCATACCCCAAAACCTGTTGAGATATATGAAAAGGAGGAGTGGGACTATGTTATAACCGTATGCAAAGGGGCAAAGGTAACCTGCCCAACCTTCAGTGGTAAAGTTAAAACCAGGTTGCATATTGGTTTTGAGGATCCTTCAGATGCTGTTGGCCCGGAGGAATTCATTATGAATGAGTTCCGCAGGGTCAGGGATGAGATCAGGGAGGGCTTTTATAAGTTTTATACAGATAACATCATTTAGCATATGAAAGGATTCTATACGATTGGTTTACTGGTGTTATCAAACACCTTTATGACTTTTGCCTGGTACGGCCACCTTAAGTTTAAGGAAATGAAATGGTTCAGTGCCTTACCACTGGTTTTAATAGTCTTAATAAGCTGGGGCATTGCTCTTTTTGAATACTTTTTCCAGGTGCCGGCCAACAGGATTGGGTTCAAAGAGTATGGTGGTCCGTTTTCACTTGTGGAACTAAAGGTAATTCAGGAAGTCATCACTTTGATCGTATTCACTCTCTTTACACTGCTGGTATTCAGAACAGAAACCTTTAAAATAAATCATCTGATTGGTTTTGTTTTCCTGGTACTGGCTGTATATTTTATTTTTAAAAAATAGTTGAATATCATTATGAAGAGCTGACTTTAGCAAGCCAGATATTATGAACAAAATAAATAGTAACAGATAATATTGCCGCTGGCTTTAACCAGCGGATAATAAAACATAAAAAAATAAGGGGCTTTAGCCCCATAAAGCAATAAAAAAATTATGAAAACTTCAGATGAGCTAAAAAATATAGTAAAAGAAACCTATGCTGAAATTGCTACTCAAAAACCATCTTGTGGTTGTGGGTGCAGTTGCTCCGGGGATACTCAGGATTTTTCAGTATTTGTAGAGAATTACACTAATTTACCCGGATATGTAAGAGAAGCTGATTTAGGCCTGGGGTGTGGATTGCCAACGGAATATGCCGGTATAAAGGCTGGAGATGCTGTTCTGGACCTCGGTTCGGGGGCCGGAAATGATTGTTTTGTCGCAAGTGCAATTGTTGGAGACACCGGGCATGTTACAGGCCTCGATTTTACTGAGGAGATGGTTCAAAAGGCCAATCTAAACAAAAGATGGAGGGGCACAAACAATATCGATTTTGTGCTTGGAGATATTGAATCTATGCCCTTTGAAGATAATAGTTTCGATGTAATAATCAGTAATTGTGTTCTAAACCTGGTACCAGACAAAACCGTTGCATTTTCAGAAATGTACCGTGTATTAAAGTCTGGTGGCCATTTTTGTATTTCTGACATCATATTGAAAGGTGAATTACCTGAAGCTATCCTTGAAGCTGCAAACATGTATGCAAGCTGTGTGTCCGGAGCATTGAAGAAAGAGGAGTATCTGACGATAATTGAAGAAGCAGGATTTTCTCATGTTGAAGTAAAAAAAATTGTGCGCAGTGACCTGCCCGATGAAGTTTTGTTGCAATACCTATCAAAAGATATTGTTGAAGCTTATCGAAAATCCGGTGCAGGTATTTTCAGCATTACCGTGGTGGGACATAAAATCTAGAATATGAAAAACGCTATCATCTCAGAAGCTTTTGAAACAGATATGGCAAATATTATCACCTTGTTAAACGGGGCTAATTTGCCAACAGCGGATGTTTTGCCCGGTAATCAAAAATTTTGGGTAATGAGGCAATCTGGTACTATAACAGGTTGTGTTGCACTTGAAGAATATGGCGAATATGGTTTATTTCGTTCGTTTGCCATTAGGGAAGATTTGAGAAATAAGGGATTGGGAACGATGCTTTACAAAAAATCAATAGAGCATATAAAGTTATCCGGAATAAAGGTTTTGTACCTTCTAACTACTAAAGCTGATAAATATTTCGGCAGGACCGGATGGGAGACTATTTCCCGGGCTGATGTGCCTGAGCTCATAAAATCCTCTGGCGAATTTTCATCTATTTGTCCGCAAAGTGCGGTGTGTATGCGATTAAAGATCGATTAAAAGAACTTATTAAGAAATGGAAACATCCGCTATACGAAAATTAGCTTTTTTAGATCGCTACCTGACTCTATGGATATTTCTTGCCATGTTCATCGGGGTTATTTCCGGGTATTTGTTTAAAGGTATATCCGCTTTTTGGGAGTTGTTAAGTTCGGGTACTACAAACATACCAATTGCCATTGGCCTCATTATTATGATGTACCCGCCTCTAGCCAAAGTCAAGTATGACGAACTTAAGGATGTATTTAAAAACTTCAGGATATTGGGTCTTTCGCTTGTGCAAAACTGGATAATTGGGCCGGTACTTATGTTTGGATTAGCATTGCTGTTTTTACAGGATTACCCGCATTATATGGCAGGCCTCATCCTGATTGGTCTGGCGCGTTGTATTGCCATGGTCATTGTTTGGAACGAACTGGCCAAAGGAGATAATGAATATGCTGCCGGACTTGTGGCATTTAATTCCATTTTCCAGGTGCTTTTCTTTTCCGCTTATGCCTATTTTTTCCTTACGGTAATACCCAAATGGCTGGGTATTCAATCTTTTAAAGTTGATATCACCATGTTACAGATTGCAAAAAGTGTGTTCATTTACCTGGGAATACCTTTTATAGCTGGTTTTTTTACTCGTTTCATCCTTATCCGGGTTAAAGATAAGGAATGGTATCAACAACGGTTTATACCAAAAATAAGTCCGTTAACACTTATTGCACTTCTTTTTACAATCATCGTAATGTTTTCACTCAAAGGGGAATATATTGTAAAAATTCCATTGGACGTGGTTCGTATTGCCATACCATTGGTAATATATTTTATCGTAATGTTCCTGCTCTCGTTTATTATGGGAAAGCGCATTGGAGCCGATTATCCCAAAACGGCTACTATTTCATTTACTGCTGCCAGTAATAATTTTGAATTGGCTATAGCATTGGCTGTGGCAGTGTTTGGTATTAACTCAGGTGAGGCATTTGCGGCTGTCATTGGACCATTGGTTGAGGTACCTGTACTTATATCGCTTGTAAATGTGGCATTATATTTTAAGAGGAGATTTTTTAATAACAATTAATTTATTGTATTATGGACATAAAAGTTTTAGGAACAGGCTGTAGCCGTTGCAATAGCCTTGAAAAAGTAACCAAACAAGCTGTAGAAGAACTGGGAATACCTGCTTCTATAGAAAAAATTGAAGATATACAACAGATAATGAGCTATGGTATTTTAAGAACCCCCGGCTTAATCATTGACGGGAAAGTAGTAATAACAGGTCAGGTACCTGGTATTGCTGAGATGAAAGAAATGATTAAAAAACACGATTCAAATTAAACTTAATAAATCACAACCATGAAAAACATTAACATTTTACTCGTTTCAATATTGCTTGTAACAACAGCATTAACATGTCGTTCCCAATCTAACCAGAATGATGCAACTTCTTCAACTGAGGATAAAGTGAAGATGTATTACTTCCATTTTTCCCGTCGTTGTGCAACCTGTGTTGCAGTTGAGGAGGAATCGCAAAAGGCTGTTAATGAATTGTATGGTGATAATATATCATTTGCATCATTGAACCTGGAAGAGGAGGATGGTAAAAAAATAGGTGATAAATTAGGAGTTTCCGGCCAGACTTTACTTATTGTTTCGGGAGATAAAAAGATAGACATCACCAATGAAGGATTTATGAATGCACGCAGTAATCCGGATAAACTAAAGCAGATTATTAAAGAGAAGATAGATCCTTTGGTAAAATAAAGAAATATGGAAATATTACATATTTGTCCACAGTGTGGAATACCTGCTATTCATGTTGGTGAAAAGGTTGTATTGTTTTATATAAAAACTGCTGATTCACTTCCCACAGGAAAGAAATGGAGTGCTTGTCCGAATTCAGAATGTGAAATAGCTTATTTTACAAAAGGATATGACATTTATCAAAAAGACTTAACAGTAAAGTTATTTTATAAAAGAGGTGATATCGATGTGCCAATTTGTTATTGTTCAAATCTTAAACGTGGAGAAATTCACGAAGCAGTAAAAGCTGGTTGCTTAAGCATTGATCAGGTGCAGGAGTATACAGGGAAGGATATTACCGGCTATTGCGAGGAGAAAAATCCATTGGGAAAATGTTGCAGAAATGCATTTCTTTTTGAAATACGAAAGGCTGTTAGCCAAATAAATAATGATTTATCAAACACTTTGAGCAAATAAATGGAAGAAATTTTAAACTACCTCTATACAAACACAAGTGTACCGATACTTTCAGCTTTATTACTTGGATTAATGACAGCTATTAGTCCCTGTCCCCTGGCTACAAATATTACAGCAATCGGATTTTTAAGTAAGGATATTGAGAACCGGAACAGGGTTTTTATTAATGGTCTGGTGTATACCCTGGGGAGGGCTTTATCCTATACGGGACTGGCTGTGATCCTGTTTATTGGGGCCGATCAGTCTAAAATATCGGGTTATTTTCAGCAATACGGAGAAAAAATTTTAGGACCATTATTAATTGTGATTGGTGTTTTCATGCTTGGAATAATAAAATTTAACTTTCCGGGTTTCAACCGATTTTCGGAGAAGGTTGGTAATAAGACAAAGCATAGCTACAGGGATGTGCTGTTACTGGGAGTGGTATTTGCGCTTGCATTTTGTCCCTACAGCGGGGTGCTTTATTTTGGATGCCTTATCCCCCTGTCCATCAAGAGTGCTTCAGGATTATTTCTGCCTTTTGCCTTCGCCCTAGCCTCAGCCCTGCCGGTAATCATTATTTCATGGTTGCTGGCCTATTCTGTTTCCGGTGTTGGAAGGTTTTACAATAATCTTAAAATTTTTGAGAAATGGTTCAGGAGGATAGTTGCAGTGCTATTTATCGGAGTGGGAATTTATTTTACAGTAATTATTTGGTTTTAAGGATTTAAGATTATGAAGAAGAGATTGGTTTTGACTGGGATTTTGTTAATAGTATGGGTTGTATTCTATTATTATTTACATCAGATTGCTGATTTTATAGTTTTTAGCTTACTTAGACTGGAAGAGGGAACACATCTGACAGAATCTATCCGTTTCTTTATCTATGAGGTTCCTAAGGTCATGCTACTACTAATGCTCATCGTTTTCTTAGTTGGGATAATCAGGTCCTGGTTTTCCCCGGAGAAAACACGTAAAGCGCTTGAGGGCAAGTCTTTGTTTTTAGGTAATGTAATGGCTGCTTCTCTCGGTATAGTTACTCCCTTTTGTTCGTGTTCGGCTATTCCTTTGTTTCTTGGATTTGTAGAAGCCGGGATTCCTATTGGAGTTACTTTTTCATTTCTTATAGCAGCACCGATGATAAATGAAGTGGCATTGGTCCTTTTAGTTGGAATGTTTGGCTGGAAAGTTGCTGCATTTTATGTATTGACAGGACTGGTCATAGCCATAATATCAGGATTTATACTTGAAAAACTTAAGCTTCAAAAATATGTTGCAGACTGGGTGTTTAAGATGCAAGCTAACAAAATAGATATGGAAGTGCAGAGAATTACTTTTAATGACAGGTTAAATGCAGGATTCCGTGCCGTAAAGGAAATTGTTGGGAAAATATGGATATTTATACTTATCGGTATTGCCGTTGGTGCAGGGGCGCACGGCTATGTGCCGGACGAGTACCTCGCAAATGCACTTGGTGATAAAAACTGGTATTCAGTGCCACTGGCTATCATGGTGGGTATTCCATTATATTCTAATGCAGCAGGAATAGTCCCGGTAGTAAGTGTACTTATGGAAAAAGGAGTTTCGATGGGTACAGCCCTGGCATTTATGATGTCTGTCATTGGCCTTTCCCTTCCTGAGGTTATAATTCTAAAAAAAGTATTGAAATGGCAATTGATTGCTGTTTTTATTGGTGTTGTGGCTGTGGGGATTATTATTGTGGGCTATGTTTTTAATTGGGTGATGTGAAATAGTATCTCACTTTTTAGTCTTAGCGCACAATTCCATTGTATGCTCAACTAACTCCATTCCACCATGATTTCCATGTCCGGGAATTATAATTTTTGCTTCAGGAAATTTTGCTTTCACTTTTTGTAGTGTTTCAGGATATGCAGAAAGATCTCCGTCTGCTGTATTTCCAAGATTTCCAGCTCTAATTTCTTTAATCATACAACCGGCAAACAGAATCTTTTCTGATGGAACCCAAACTACAATGTTATCCAAAGAATGAGCAGCACCCGGGTAATAGCAGAGAATATCAATAGTACCCAATTTTAAAGAAAGTGAATCATTAAATCCATGTTGAGGCACAGGCAGTCCTTTATCCTTTGCAAATTGAATGGTCATATTATTAGCATATGAAGGGATGCCGTAACCATGAACAATATCCAGTCCTTCCATACAGTCACTATGCCAGTGATTGGGCACAAAACCAATAATTTTGTTTCCAAGACTATCCTGTATATAGTCAATCAGATCAACTGTTAATGAATCGCTCATGGGTGTATCAAAGAGATAAGCTTCATTATTTTGAACTAATAGCATGCCATTTGAAGGGAATCTCTTGTATCGGGGTGATGTAGAATATGAAACATGGATATAAGCATTCTTTGAAAGCTGTATCAGTTCAATATCTTTAGAAATAAAGATGGTACTGGGTAATTCTTGGGAGAAAGAAAAAATGGTTTGTACTAAAACAGCTAGTACGAATAAAATTGTTTTCATGTTCAGTCATTTTATTATGCTGAAATTTATGTTGTTTTTTATGAATATTTTAATTTTTAATAAAAAATTATTTATAGTGAGTTACAATGGATTATTTTATTATCTACATTTAACGCTATCAAACCAAAATACCAATAGAACATGAAAAAGATGAATATTTCAATTATGATGTTATTAATGCTCGGAGCATTAATATTGAGTAAAACCGCAAATTGTGGGAATAATCCTGGAAAAGAATCAATCAGGCAGATTAATGGCATATATGAAGCACCTCCGGTTTTAGATACCATTATGTTTATTTCTAACAATGTCGATTATGACTCAACGGCTATACAAAAGCTTGAAGCCCAGGGTTATGTTGTAATTACTACCTATCCATCGTTAAAAAATAATCAGACGATGATTGATAGTTTAAATAAGGCAGATTTAGTAATTATTGGCAGATCTACTGTAAGTGGAGATATTGCACCTGCAAAGGCTGAGTGGAACGGGCTTACTGTACCACTGCTACTAATGTCTCAGCATTCTTCAGCAAATAACAAACTTAACTGGTTCAATAGCAGTAATATGCAGCATGTAAATAAAACAGATACTATTGAGGCCCTTGTTGAAGTTCCTGAAGATACTATATTTTATGGAGTTAATTTTGCATCGGGAGACTCGATGGATTGGGCGTATTCACCTGAAGATCTTATGATACTGACTTATCCTGCAAACGGGACTATTCTGGTGTCTACAGATTATCTGGCAAATGCAGTATTGGTTGCACGTTTTGAACCAGGTGTTTCTTTTTACGATTCAATATGCGATAAGCCTTATGGACCCAGAACTTATTTTGGCGCAGGTTTAAATACCGGAGGAGTAGAGCATCCCTATACTTTTACAAGTGAATCAGAAAAGGTCTGGCTGGCAGAAGTAAAGCGTTTAATAAACGATCCATACACTCCATATACGCCAAATTCTGATGTAGGTATAATAAACATAACATTAAGTGTTGGAGATTTAAGCCCTGAATTTCATCCGGATTCATTAACCTATAATGTATTACTCCCCTATGGAGCTACCTCTGTTCAGGCAGTGGCAACAACTTCCTGTTCATGCGCTACTGTGACCGGGGCCGGAACTATCAATGTTTCAAGTGGAACCGGTGTAGCTAATATTGTAGTAACTGCTGAAGATAAAACAGCAGTTTCAGAAACCTATACAATTCATTTTACAGTTAATCCAACCGTTGTGGATGTACAGGAAGTAAATAATTTCAACATCCATCCAAATCCAGCAGAATCTTACATTCAACTGGAAGTCAGTGAATCGTTAATCGGGAAGCGATTACATATATATAACATTTTAGGTACAATGGTCGTGGAAAGAACAATAACAACACAAGTTGAAAGAATTGAGATGAGCAAATTATCTAAGGGTATATATTTTGTAGGATTTGAAGGTAATAAAGGTAATTTGATACAACGACTTATTATCCAATAAAATTCGTTTATATCAGAACAGTATGCTTTCATTTTTGAAGCATACTGTTTTAATAAAAAATCAATTCTTCTCGTTTTCTGCTTTTTTAAACAATTGGTTGTAATAAAACCGTGTAATAGCCATACGTGCGTTTACAATGCGATTTGCTTCTTCATCAGTTAATCCGTCATTATGAAAAATTGAATATTGATTAATGCTATAAAATGTATTTGAATTGGCTGTAGTATCAAAAATATTCTGCCCCATAGCAAAGTATTTAGTATCAGAGAGGACCAAAGGAATAATTGAAGAAAAAATATCGTAATGGGACGCCCAGCGGTCAGTGTTAACAACGAGGTTTTCACGAATATTTTCCGGCAAGTAAATATAAAGAGGAACGGCATTCTTATATCTCAATGTTTCCGGAGTATTATAGGGAATGATAGAACGTACATTATGATCCCCTGTTACGATTACAATTGTATTTGTTTTTAGCTCTGAGTTTTTAATCTTGGTCATAAAATCACCCAATGCCCTATTGCTATATTGAAATGCTGTCAGGTAATCATGTGCAATTTTTTCTTCAACACAGAACTGAGCCAACATATCAGGAGTTAGTGAGAATTCCGGGAGCTCATAATCCGGGGGTAGTTCAAAGGGTGTATGGCTGGTAGTGGTTAAGCAAAGTGTAAATTGAGGTTTCTCTGCTTTTTCATGCTTATCAAATATATAATCAAGAACGTAGTGATCGTAAATACCCCAGGTTTCATTACTTTTTGCATCAGTTTTTTCATTTAAAATAGTATTCTTTCCAATCGCGTTATCAAAGCCCTGGACAGGCATTGCTTCGTTCAAATGCCTCCAGTTAAGGGCAAGGCCTGTAATAAAATTGGTTTCATAACCGGCTTCCTTAAAAGGCATGGCAATAGAAGCAGGACTGGCTATATAACGATATTTTGAATCAAATACGGGGTGATAAGGACTACTTAATATTAGGTTTTCAAGACTTGAAAGAGTCCCGTTTGCAGATGATTGAAAATTTCTGAAAAGTATATCGTCTTTCAGATGTTGTTTCATTGAACATAATAAATCAACATTCTCATTATCAAAGTCTATAAGTTGATTACTCCAGCTTTCAACCAGGATAAAAATTATGTTTGGATGTATTATGCTGTCGTTTTTTGGAGCAGTTTTGTAAACCAGATCATCAAGTGATTTATTTTTTAGCGAATCAACAGGCAAGGCAAAGTAAAGGGATAATGCCTCATCCATATTCTTAAAACCATACATTTTGTATATGGCCCGCTCATCTTCTGAAGTGAAGTCGTTTTTAGCCTCTTTATAGGCTTCTTTAAACATGAAAATTCCGTTTGGTACGCATTGGTTAATAAATTCATTATCGGAGATGTTTATTACCTTCAGCTGCAAAGGGAATGTTCCTAAAGAACCTCTCATTGCAATAGCATAAATTCCAAAGATTGTTAGTACTGAAGCAATTTTGAGAATAATGTTATGTTTTTTCGGGCTATCTTTTGTTTTTGCAACAATTCGTTTTGTTAAACGGAATATTCCATAATAAACTGCTGCAGTAATTAGAAATACCATGATAACCGGGTGTTCCTGCCAGATACTTTTCATAAGTACCAGTGGTTCTTCCCTGAAAAAATCAAACAAAACCGTATTATAATGTTGTTTAAAATTGGCGTAAAACTGTTGGTCTGCAAGCAGTGCAAAAGTTAAAACAGTATATATGATGGAGGAGTAATATATCAGTGTTTTATTCATTCCTCGCACAAATCCGGAACGTTTAATCAATAGCAAAAGAAAGCTTACTAAAAAGCATGGGAGAAACAAATAGGTGAGCGTTTGAACATCAAAACGAAATCCTGTGAAGTATATTTTCCAGATATATTTTGAATATTCTTTAATTGTAGCCATATCACCATAACGAAACATAAAAACAATTCGAAATAATGTAAAGAGGATTATACCTGAGATAATTACTTTTAAAAGTTTCTTTTGAAAAGAAATAAATGTCTGATAATTGCCCATAAATGAAGAGTTTGGTTTAAGTAATTAAAATAACGGATGCTAATATAAATAATTTTTTCATTCACAATATCAAATATTGAAATAAGAAATGCTTAATAGAACTGCTTTTACTATAATTGTCTGGTTCCTAATTATTAAATAAAGTGAGAACTTATTCTTTTTCGCATTTTATAATATATCCATGCTCAACCATATTATATCCAACTTTTTTAAAGCCAGAAAGTTTCAATTTTTCTACAACCTCTTCAATGGAATACTTTTGAAATAGTTTTTCAGTAAATTTCAACCTGCTTAACTCATCCTTATGGGCCATGTAAAAACAGAACATACCATTATCTTTTAATCCATCTTTTATTTTTTGAAAAGGGACATCCAGGTTATCCCAAAAATAAATAACATTGATACAGAAGATTTTATCGTATTGACGTGCAATCATCTCGTAAGTAAGGAAGTCTCCGTAACTCAATGAAACATTTTTATCCTTTATTAATTTCCTATTGCGCTTTGCAGCTTCTTTGTACATAAGTTCAGAAAAATCAATCCCTGATATGCAACAATTATTCTGTTTGGCAATCATCTTAATACCTACGCCATGACCGTAGCCTATTTCAAATAATTTATCGGTTTCCTTAATTTCTAACTCAGGAATTAGCTTGTGGTATATCTTTATATTCCCCTTTTTCATTAAAAAGGATACAATTCTTCCTAAAAAACCTGAGGGTTTGCGAAACTGGTTGGCTAGTTTGCTCATACTTTATACTCTTGCTTGTGAAAAGAATCAAAAATAATACGACTCCCAATAAAAAGCACATATAAAACAAAAAACTCGATAGCTATTTATATGCTATCGTGTTTTTGTTTCAATTAAAATAAAATTATAAGATACTATAAGTTAGTTTTATTGTGAACCGGTGTGAAATTTCCTTTTCGCGGTATTCAAAATTCATCAAATCTCCCGCGTGATAATAAGGAAGATCAGTATCTGCTAAATAGATAGTACTTATATTGGCATTATCATCGGAGTTCTGCCATATGTGGTATAAACTGGAATTAATATTTAACCTTAATTGTGGAGTAATATAATAATTAACTGATAGGCCTGCATATGTTCTGATACCCTTACCCTCAAATCCCCTGATATCTTTTTTAAGATCGGTTGCATCAAAGAATTGAGCATAGGCTGATGAGCAATACAATCCAGCATATGTTCTTGTGTTTGGATAATATCCGATTTTTTCATTTACGGCAAATACAATATTAGGAATACGAAAGTTTTCCTGATCTATAATTTCCTCAGTCTCATACCTTCCATCCATTATACCTGCATAGCCATTAATTCCAAGTGAATTTTGCCAATAAAGATTTAATGGTTTATCATAGATAAATTCAACTCCACTTTTTAACAGAAATGCATAAATGTCATCATCTGTATAATTAAGCGGTTCATAAAAATCTTCATTTGAATAATCGTTTCTATAATATCCTGGATATATAGCAAAAGCAAGACAAATTCCACTACTTCTTATCGGGCCATTACCATATACCCATATATCATTAAGGGTAGTAAAATACCTTGCATCGGGAGAAGTAACAAAGCTATTGTCCTGTAAAAAGGAATCGATAGCTTCTATTTCATATATCTTTCTTATTCTGGTGTCAAAGAATCGTTTATTTTTTAATCTTGATATTATATAGGCCAATTGGGTTACGTCTTCATCTGTTTTATCAGCGCTAGTCCTTTCCTGCTTAGACAATTCATCATAAATATATATGGCATGTCTTGCATCCTGAACTTGTTCAATTCGCCCTATGCCGGTTTTAAGCGGGACATAACCAATAAAATTATGAGATTTTGATTTATAAAAAATATTATCATTCTTACGATAATAATAATCGTAACCATAACGTGTATCAATATCAGCTTCAACATAAAAGTTAGAAAGAATATAGATGCGGTTTTCTACTCTAGCATATATATCTGGAAGGAGTGAATAGCCTTTATAATTATTATTGTTCTTATCGTAATTAAAATAAAAACTGCTTCCAACATCAGATGTATGTTGAAGAAATGTATTATTTATATACGATCTGTAATTTAAGCTTATATTACCATAATATTCATTCGATTTGTATTTGGGATCATTATAAGGATTATAATTTATTATTTTCTTAAAATAATTATTCCCGGTTGCATCCAAATTAATTTCTAAAGAATGCCTTTTTAAATCAGGTAATTTGTAATTAGAGAGATCGTAGGTGTTCAATTGGCCATACACATGGCTGAAGGCACATGTTAAAATAACGATAATGCTACTGACTTTTCGTTTCATACGGATTACGGTTTAAGTTAATACTGTAGGTTTTGAGATTTTGCTAGCTCCAGCATACTTAAAGTTAATCCTTCCGTAATAAAAAACAACTACTTTACATAACAGGCCCGAATATGTTTTTATTGTTCCAATACAAAAATTCTTAAAACCAAATATTATGCCAAAAAAAGATATTGTCAATTATCTTCCAGGTAAACATGTTGATAATCTGACAATTATTTTTATAAATGTAATTCAGTAATCCTTGCTTTTAACTTTCCCCATATTTTCCTACCTTGCGCCATTAATTTTTAAGGCATAAAAGAGTAAGCAATGCTTTCGGTTGAAAACATTACAGTTAGTTTTGGAGGGTTTGACCTTTTTAAGGATGTGTCATTTTTAGTGAATAAGAATGATAAAATAGGTCTTGTGGGAAGAAATGGAGCCGGAAAATCAACGCTAATGAAAATGTTCGCCGGTTTGCAGCGACCTGCTGAAGGAAGGGTGGTGGTACCTGGCGGTGTTACTGTTGGCTATCTGCCTCAGCAGATGGTGCACAAGGGTAACAATACGGTTATTGACGAAGTGAAAGGGGCTTTTAAGGAGGTATTAGCAATCGAAGCACAGACTCATAAAATAAATACCGAAATCAATGAGCGGACTGATTATGAATCAAAAGAATACTTTGCTTTATTAGATAAGCTTGCTGAATTAAACGACCGTCATCAGTTGCTGGGCGGGTTTAATATAGAAGAAGATATTGAAAAAACGCTGTTGGGACTGGGTTTTATGCCCAAAGATTTTAACCGCAAGCTCACTGAGTTTAGCGGTGGATGGCGTATGCGGGTAGAGCTGGCTAAAATCCTGTTAAAACAGCCATCAGCATTTCTTTTGGATGAACCTACAAACCACCTGGATATTGAATCTATCCAATGGCTGGAAGAGTATTTGCAGGTATATGACGGGGCATTAGTACTTATCTCACACGACCGGGCATTTCTTGATAATGTTACTAATCGTACCATTGAACTTTCCCTGGGTAAAGCTTATGATTACAAGGTTCCCTATTCAAAATATGTTGAATTGAGTAAGGAGCGCAGGGCCACTCAATTAGCAGCCTATCGAAATCAACAAAAGATGATCGAAGATACCGAGCAGTTTATAGAACGTTTTAGATATAAGGCTACTAAAGCAGTGCAGGTACAATCGCGGATTAAGCAATTGGATAAGATCGAACGTATTGAAGTGGAAGAAGAAAACAATGCCTCTATGAATATTAAATTTGCACCGGCACCACGTTCAGGGAAAATTGTTTTAGAAGCTAAAGAACTCGATAAAGCTTATGGAAACCATCAGGTGCTTGATAAAATTGATCTGGTTGTGGAGCGGGGAGAACGGGTTGCTTTTGTTGGTAAAAATGGAGAAGGCAAAACTACACTGTCAAAGATTATCGTAGGTGAATTGGACTATGCCGGGAAATTTCAACTGGGCTACAATGTAAGCCTGGGTTACTTTGCACAGAATCAGGATGAGCTTTTAGATGAGAATATAACCGTTCTGGAAACCATTGACAGGGTGGCAGTTGGGGATATTCGTACAAAAATAAGGGATATACTCGGAGCCTTCCTTTTTAGCGGCGAAGATGTGGATAAGAAGGTGAAGGTGTTATCCGGCGGTGAGAGGTCGCGCCTTGCCATGGCAAAATTATTATTACAACCTTACAATTTGCTGATTCTTGACGAACCTACCAACCATCTGGATATGCATTCGAAAGATCTTTTAAAAATAGCTCTGCAAAAATATGATGGCACACTAATTGTGGTGTCTCACGACAGGGAGTTTTTAGATGGATTAGTTGAAAAAGTTTATGAATTCAGGAATAAAAAGATTAAAGAAAACCTGGGTGGAATTTACGATTTCTTAAAAAAGAAGAAGATTGACTCACTACGTGAACTGGAGCGAAAAACAAAGGATTTAGTTACCAAAGTTGATGAACATGGTGTAAAAGAAAGCAAACTAAATTATGAGCAGAAAAAGGAATTTGACAGGAATTTGAGGAAAATTAGTAACCAGGTGACAAAATCTGAGCAGAGGATTTCGGGATTGGAAGCAGAAATTGAGAAAATGAAAGTATTGATGGCAGATACGGAGAAAATAGCTGATCAGCCTGAAATTTTCAAAAGCTACGAAAGACTGAATGCCGAACTAGAAAATGAAATGCAAAAATGGGAACATTTAAGTTTTGAACTTGAAGAATTCATGAAAACTAAAAACTAATTTGATACTTTTGCTAAACCGTCACAATTAACATTTTTACCGGATGAGGACTTTACGAATATTACTTTCCGTGTTATTGGTTCTGTTTTTTTCTTTTGGATGTGCTTCAAAGAAGAAAACCGTGAAGAGTAAAGTTCACGAAGTAAAATTATATAATCCTACAAGCAATGAGATACATCCGGCCCTTAAAATGTTTCATCACAAGGACAATTCTTCCTTGCTTTATATAAGCTTTATAACAAGTGAGTTTTTGTTTAATCAGGCGAATGAAAAAGGCGAGTATATGGCCCGTGCAAAATTAGTTTATGAACTCATAGAATTAGGTGATAAAGGAGAAAAAGAACCATTGATTGACACGCTGAAGATGGAAATCATACTAGATAAAACCAGTAATAAATATCTGGCTACTATTCCTTTAAATGTTAAATCAGGCAAGAAATATTTCCTGAAATTGTTTACATATGATTTAAATAGTGAAAAGAGCGGTCAAAGTTTCCTCTATATAGATAAAACATCGGAAAACACTTCCCAAAACTATATGATTCTTTCACCTGAAAATAGTTTTCCTTTATTTAATAATGTTTTAAAAGCTGATGAAACATTTAAACTGCAGAACAGGAAGCATAGAAAAGGAAAACTTTATGTTAGTTTTTTCAAAAGAGAGGAACAAATGCCAAATCCAACTTTTTCACTTACCGGCTCGCCAACTATTAGTTTGAAGGCCGATAGTGTCTGGGAATATGAATATTCTGATACAATGTTGTTTTATTTGCCTTATCAGGGTAAGTACTTCTTTAGATTCGACACCACAGTGAATGAAGGGTTTACGCTTTTTAATTTTGGGCCTTACTTCCCGCGTTTCATGACTGCTGAAGAAATGATACCTCCGATAGCATATATCAATACATCTGTTGATCAGAAAAAACTAATGGCTGCAAAAAACAAAAAGTTGGCCCTCGATGATTTCTGGTATAACCTGGCCGGGAATATGGATGTGGCCAGGGAATTAATCCGTATATACTATAATCGTGCACATTTTTCGAACTATTATTTTACCTGCGACCGCGAAGGATGGATGACAGACCGTGGAATGATATACATAGTATACGGATTACCAGATAAAGTTTTAAAAGAAACTGGTCAGGAAAAATGGCAATATTTTGATAAACAGAATACCGTGACCATTTCATTTGTATTTAAGCAAAGAGAGAATCCTTTTACAGATAATGACTTTGAACTGGTAAGAGATGCTTCGTACGACTCTCACTGGCGCAGGGCAGTTGAATCCTGGAGATCAGGAAAAGTATTTATTATTGAATGATTACAATTTGAAATCAGACTTTATATTTGGCATAAGGCCTGTGATAGAAGCTATCAATGCAGGTAAACAAGTTGAAAAAATCCTGTTCAGAAAGGATTTACAGGGCGAATTATATAAAGGGTTATTATCACTGGCCCGTGAGAACAAGATTCTCTATCAGTTTGTTCCACTTGAGAGACTTAACCGTATTACCAGGAAAAATCACCAGGGAGTGGTTGCTTTTATCTCTCCCATTGAATATACTTCGTTGGAGCAGTTGATACCTCTTTTATTTGAGAAAGGGCAGTCTCCTTTTATTATAATGTTGGATGGCATTACCGATGTACGCAACTTCGGGGCAATTGCACGAACTGCTGAATGTGCCGGAGCCCATGCTATTGTGCTGGCTGCAAAAGGTTCGGCACAAATAAATGCTGACGCTATGAAAGTCTCTGCAGGGGCATTGCATAGCCTGCCGGTTTGTAAAGTAGATGATTTGGCTAAAGCTGTTAAGTTTATGAAAGAAAGTGGTTTGGAAGTTGTTGCAGCCAGCGAAAAAGCAACTGAAGCACATTTTTCATTTGACTATACGAAGCCATTGGTTATAATAATGGGTGCTGAAGATACAGGAGTGTCGCCTGTATTATTACGTAATGCAGATAACCTGGTGCGCATTCCTCTGCTGGGATCAATTGAATCATTGAATGTTTCTGCTGCTGCCGCAGTACTTATGTACGAAGTAGTGAGGCAGCGGAGTTAATAAAAATTGTTTCATACATTCCAAACAAACTTTTCTTTAATTATGTTGTTTACTATGTAGAATTTAAAATAAATTATGGAATGATAAAATTAAGTGTAAAAATAACACTTGTTGTTTTAATTACTACTACAACGATTTTAGGACAAAAATCATCTGTCAGGGTTTTCGATTTTAATGGATTGGAACCTTATTTACACAAGGATTTCGATTCCATTTATGTAATAAATTTCTGGGCTACATGGTGTGCTCCTTGTATTAAAGAGATGCCAGATTTTCAAAAAGCAGCACAAAAATATAAGGATGAAAAAGTCTCATTTCTATTTGTGAGTTTAGATTTGCCATCTGAAATAGATGGCCGGTTAAAAACATTTTTGAAACAATATGGTATAACCTCTGAAGTTGCAGTACTAGATGATCCTAATAGTAATGCATGGATTGACAAGGTAGATCCCGGCTGGTCTGGTTCAATTCCGGCTACATTAATATATAGCAAACATACACGTATATTTTATGAAAAAGCAATGGATTTTAGCGAATTGGATTCTATTATTCACACAAAACTCAATGAACTATGAGAAAAAGTATTGTATTATCAACGTATTTCCTTCTTTTAATGAGCGTTCTGAACGCGCAGGGTTACAAGGTAGGAGATGAAGCTGAAGATTTCAGCCTGAAAAATGTAGATGGTAAACAGGTATCATTGGTTGATTATCCTGACGCAAAAGGTTTTGTGGTTGTGTTCACATGCAACCATTGTCCGTATGCACAGGCTTATGAACAGAGAATTATCGATATTCATAAGATTTACGAACCAAAAGGTTATCCTGTAATTGCAATAAATCCTAATGATCCCGAAATTCAACCTGGTGATAGTTATGAAGCAATGCAACAAAGGGCTTCGGAAAAGCATTATCCTTTTCCATATTTATTTGATGCCTCCCAGGAAGTATATCGAAAATATGGCGCAACACGAACTCCGCATGTATTCTTACTCAATAAGGTGGGAGGGAAGCTTATGGTTGCTTATATAGGAACGATTGATGATAATTATAAAGACGAATCGGCAGTTACTCAAAAATATCTGTCTGATGCAATAGATGCGGTTATTGCAGGTAAGACTCCGGATCCGTCTTTTACAAAGGCAATCGGATGTAGCATTAAGGATAAGAGGAACCAATAAGGTGTGATAATTGGATCAATGGATAAATGGATAAATGGAGTGATGTATTGATAGGTTGATGGGAATGCACTTCCCATTAATCCATATATCCATTTACGTAATACTCCAAAAGAATTCAGACTTTTCAAAAAGTTCAGAAATAATATATGGCAGTGAATGAATTCTCTGCCGTAATCTTGGTGATTGATTAACTGGAAAGTTGATCAGTGAAGGGACACAATAACTGGTTTGGTGTCCCTTCTATTATTTTGAAGGTTCAATGGGTACTTGTCTGTTTATTATCTCTTCTAATGAAATAAATGTTTCTGTACGTGAAATACCTGGTATTGCCTGCAATCCATCTGCAAGAACGATCCGCAAATGGTCATTGTTTTTAGCATATACTTTAATAAAGAGCGAATATTGTCCTGTAGTATAATGAATCTCTGTTATTTCAGGAATTTTTTTCAAACCACTTACCACATGCTTAAACATCCCTGCATTATCAAGGAACACTCCAACATAGGCGCAGGTATGAAATCCCATACGAATCGGATCGATAAAATATCCGGAACCTGTTAATATTCCTAAACGGTTTAATCTTTGTACTCTCTGGTGTACTGCAGCACCTGAAATCTTACATTCTCTGGCAATTTCAAGAAATGGTATTCTTGCATTGCTTAGAAGTAGTGTGATGATTTTTCTATCTAAACTATCAATTTGAAACTTATCAGCCATTTTTAAATATAATTACTAATACATTATTCAAAAATAACTAAATTAAGTAATAAAATGAAAGTAAAAATCATTTTATTAAAACAAAGTATAGTTAAAAATTGGATATTACTAATATTATGAAATATTTTTGTAAAAGTTTACCTGGTCAATCTAATAAGGGAACTTGAGCAGTCGTTCTTTAAAACATTGTAGCTTTTCCTGCTCAGTTTCCTTTTAACATATTCAACCTAATATTCCAAATTTTCCATTTTAATTATTGGTGGAATTTTTTTAACTTATTAGTTTTAATTAATCACAAATAAGATGAAAGAATTCCAAATAAGTTTATTCCTGAGAGGATTATATCCTCTTGGGCATGGAATGTTTTGACCTGATTTTTATTGTCAAATATAAAATTTATTAACATGGTAAAAAGAAAAAGGTTATCACTTGTGCTCTTCTTTCTGGTTGCAATCTCGGGTATTACATTTGCCGGAGACGGTACCGCGATAGATTCAGGGGCAACTTCATGGATGCTTACGTCCACAGCCCTTGTATTATTAATGGTACCAGGTCTGGCAATGTTTTATGGGGGATTAGTCAGGACGAAGAACGTATTAGGAACCATGATGCATAGTTTTGCAGCCATGGGAATTATGAGCGTACTATGGGTACTTGTCAGCTATAGTATGTGCTTTGGTGAAAACACGCTGGGGGGCTGGATTGGATGGAACCCCAATTTTGTTTTGCTAAAGGGCATTGATAATTCTATTATGGATGCCGGTATACCTGAATATGTGTTTTCCATGTTTCAGGGTAAATTTGCAATTATTACACCTGCCCTTATTGCGGGTGCATTTGCAGAAAGGGTTTCTTTTAAGGCCTATGCTATTTTTATTGCTCTTTGGGGACTTTTGGTATACAATCCGCTTTGCCACTGGGTTTGGGCATCAGACGGCTTTCTGTTTAATTTAGGAGCAAATGGTGCTATAGATTTTGCCGGGGGAACAGTTGTCCATATTTCTGCGGGTGTTAGTGGCCTTGTAGCAGTACTCTACATTGGAGCTCGCAGGGGCTATCCAAAAACGAATATGCCGCCCAGTAATTTGGTAATGACAATGATGGGTGCAGGTTTACTTTGGGTTGGCTGGTTTGGGTTTAACGCAGGTAGTAGTGTATCCAGCGGATTAAGCACAGCTCAGGCATTAACTGCTACGCAGGTTGCGGCGGCGGCGGGTGCACTAACATGGATGATTATAGAAGGGTTTCATCAGGGCAAAGCAACAGCATTGGGTTTTGCCAGTGGTATTTTGGCAGGTCTGGTGGCAGTTACCCCTGCAGCAGGTGTTGTTCAACCCGCAGGAGCTCTTGCATTGGGAGCAATAGCAGCAAGCATTTGCTATTTAGCAATTATTGTTAAAAATAAACTCGGTTACGATGATAGTCTGGATGCTTTTGGAGTACACGGTGTTGGAGGTATTGTGGGTGCTATTATGCTTACTTTCTTTATTCGTAAAAGTTGGATGGACGATGCAGCTATAGCTGCCGGTGGTTCATGGACTGTATGGCAACAATTAGGAGTTCAGGCTGCTGCTGTTGGTATAGCCATTGCATATGCAGCTGTTGTAACTCTGATTCTTATTTTTATTATTGATAAGATATTTAAGATACGGGCTACATCCATGGAAGAAAGAATGGGACTTGATCACTCATTCCATGGTGAACATGGCTACGGAATGCTTAATGCCAGCTAATTTTTAGTATAAATTTTAAAAGCTAATAATATGAAATTAATAACAGCTATCATACGTGAAAACATGCTGGATGTTGTACGTGAAGCCTTGATTGAAGCTGAAATAACCAGAATTACTGTTCAGAGAGTGTCAGGCCATGGACAACAAAAGCGTGAAGAAATATACAGAGGAAGGAAAGTAATCCCTTCTCTTATTCCTAAAATTAAACTTGAAATTGCCGTAAATGACGAATTTGTTGATATTACAGTAGATACTATTATAAAATCTGCAAAATCTGATGGCGAAGGACAAGTTGGGGATGGTAAAATATTTATTACTCCACTGGAAGAATGCATTCGTATACGTACAAATGAAAGGGGAGGTAAAGCAATATAGATTAATATCTTAAGATCATTAAAGCTTTGCAAAAGGCGGGGTAGTAGCTTACTTAAGGTTTATTACCTCGCTTTTTTTATTATAAAAACCTCAATCCGGCACTAAATCCGAACCAGCCATCCGTTCTGTTATATTGTCTGTCGGTTATCTCAAATGCCCATGAAGGCTTTATGGGATTGGTATATTCGGAGTAACGTGAGGTGAGTAAGCTAATTGAAGGACCAGCAAACACACATGTTTTTTCTGCAAAATGGTAGTTAAAAAGTATCCTGATTTTATGCAAAGAGTGCTCATATGCATACTTATTCATATCATCATTAAACAATTGTTGTGAAAGGTATTCAATACTTAATGATTTTTTAGGATCCAGAATAACATTAGTACCCCCTCCAAATCCATATGAATAGTAATTGTTCCCTTCATCTAAATGCATCCCAAGATTGATGAAAGTATAGAATTTTTCGACACCCATCTTAAAAGCGGTATTAAAATAAAACGTTTCATCACTGCTAATTTCAATTTTCCTGTATCCATTTTTCCTGACAATATTGACGACTGCAATGGGCACTCCGTCTATTGAATCGCAAATATTTAGAAAACCTGCAATTTGAAAGCCTTTTACATTTTTGGCAAGGTTAATGAAACCAGCTGCCTGTCCTCCTTCTACATCATTGGCAATATTAACAAATCCTGCAACTTGACCACCTGTTATGTCTTTTGCCTGGTTGTAAAATCCTGCTCCCTGTCCTCCGGATAAGTCTCCCGCAAGGTTGAAAAATCCTGCGGCCTGTCCGCCAGTTATATTACCCGAGATATTAAAAAAACCTGACGCTTGTCCACCCTCAACATCGCCGGCTATGTTTCCAAATCCTGCTGCCTGGATTCCCTCAAAATTTCGGGATGTATTAAAAAAACCAGCGGCTTCAATTCCCTTAATGTCACCCCCATTGATATTGACAAAACCTGCTCCCTGAATTGCAACACCTGAGCCTTTGTTTATATTAAAAAAGCCTGAAAATTGCATAGCCTCAATATCTCCACCATTAATATTGCCAAAGCCGGCATATTGCATACCTTTAACAAAATCTCTTTCCATATTCACAAATCCGCCAAACTCAAATCCATGCACACCAGAAGCAACGCCGGCAAATAAGTTGAGAGAAAAATAATTTACTGTATTTGCTGCGTGGATGCCATTCGAGCTTATTGGTGGGAACAAGGTTACTTGAAATGGCCTGTACTCAACGGTCCCCTGTGAGTATATATACAAAAAATGAATTGTCGAAATCAGGATTAGTATAATTCTTTTCATCATAGCACACATATTAATCATTTATAATTAAGGACTACAATTCCTCTAATAGGTTGCATGTAAAGATGAAAATATTTTGGGAAAATAAGCTTATACTTTTAAACCAATAACCAGAATATCATCCATTTGTTCCATGTTTCCCTTCCATTCATTAAAATGGTTATCCAGCATAACCTTTTGGTCTTGCATCGAATGTCCATGTATATCTACTAACAGGTTTTGGAAGCGCCTGATCATGAATTTTTTATGGTCAGGTCCTCCAAATTGATCAGCGTATCCATCAGAAAACATATATATTATGTCGTCTTTCAGCACCTTTATACGCTGGCTGGAAAATGGGATATCTGCTTTTTCATGAATAGCTATGGGCATTTTATCACCTTTATATATACTTAGTTCATTTTTCCGGATGAGGTAGATGGGATTATATGCTCCTGAAAATTGCAATTCTTGTTTATTCTTATCGATTACACATATTGTAATATCCATTCCGTCTTTTGATTCTTCAAATCCTTTGCCGCTTTGATGCAAAGAGGTGATCACTCTTTCTCTAAGTTCATTGAGTATCTCAGCCGAATCAAAATGAGATGATCTGTTTACTATTTCATTCAAAAAAGCAAAACCGAGCATGCTCATAAAAGCTCCCGGGACACCATGTCCGGTGCAATCTGCCGCTACTATGACTGTCCGGCCATTTCTTTGATCAATCCAGTAAAAATCGCCACTCACAATATCCCTTGGTTTATATAGAATAAAAAAGTCTGATAAAGCTTTATTCAGAATATTTAAAGGGGGCAAAAGAGCATTTTGTATTCTCGATGCGTAGGTGATACTATCCAAAATATTCTTTTTCTGGGCAGAGATTTGCTGATTTTTAATTTTTAGTTGTTCATTTGATTTTCTTTTTGCAGTATATTCCCTGTATAGAAAGAGGGAGAAGATTAAAACTCCAAACAGACCTCCTATTGAAGCAAAAGCAATGATTTTTCGTTTTTTTGCAATAGCTTCATTTTTGCGAATTTCTAAATTTTTAATTGCCACTTCTTTCTCTCTTCTGTCTGCCTCATATCGGGTTAATAATTTTTGTTTTTCGAGTTCTCTTTTTAACCTGGAAATACGAACATCCTTTTCCCTTGCGTTTGTATTCATAGCAGTCATTTGTTCATGCTTTTGTGTTTCATCATAATTCCATCTTACATTATTATATAGATCAACATATTTTAAGGTTAAGGCACAGTTGTTTTGTGAAAAATATGTCGTGTAAAGTGCCTGATAGTTTTTACCCAATAATTCATAATAGTTCGTCATAGTTGCTAATTCGCTGCTTTTAATATAGGTCTCTATCGCTTTATCAATTTTGTTTAGCTTAATATATACGTTAGCAATATTATGTAGTACAGATGCTTCACCTTCTATTTTTCCGGTTTCTTTATTTAATGTTAAAGATTGTTTGTAATATTCTAAAGCCTTTTTGTACTTCTCAAGATCATATTGAATATTCCCGATATTAATTAAGGTACTTGCCATTCCTTCTTTATCTCCTTTCTCCATTTCTATCGCATAAGCTTTATCATAATAATCACCCGCTTTATTCATTTCTCCCATATCATAATATACTACACCTATATTATTAAGAGTGTTAGCCATGCCTCCGCTATTATTTTGTTTTGTATCCAATTCAAGCGATTCTTCAAAAGCCTGAATGGTATTTTCATAATCATTTTGCATATAATATACAAGCCCAAGGTCACTTAGTAAAACAGAAGTTTCAATATAATCGTTGATATCTTTTGAAACATCAATGGCCTTATTGTAATAGGTAACAGCTTCATTATACTCGTAATTATTTTCATAAACTGTGGCGATATCACTTAATGATGCGATGATGCCTTCTTTATCCCCAATTTTTTCCCTTGTCTGAAGTGATTGTTTTAAGTAATCGATCGTTTGTTCATATTGGCCTGAATCATAAAAAGCCAATGCGATATTGCTCTGAAGTTCAGCAATTGCACTATCGTTCCCCTGCTTCATTTCAATGTTCAGGCTTTGATTATAGCAATCAATTGCTTTGGCAATATTATTTGATTGGAGATATGCGTCTGCAAGCTGTGGTAAAATAATTGATATTTTTTTCTCATCCTTACTGCCTTTCAATTCTTTTAGTGAAGCTTCCATTTCGGAAATGGATTCTTTCAGGGAATCATTTTTCATTTTGCTTTCATCTTCGATGGTTTTATTTTCGGTTATTATCGCTATATCTTTAGTTTCTTTATTATTATCGGCTTGTTCTGGATTTTTCAGACTATCTGTTTTGTTTTCTGTTTTCTTTATCTTTTCGTCTTTATAATATTTATAGTATGATTCCCGGTAATTTTCAAATGCTTTCTTTAAATCTCCTTCACGGGCTAAGTTTTTTGAGTTTTCAATGGCTTCATTATAAGCTTTTTCTCTTAATTCAGCTAATTCAGCCTGGACTTCTTTTATTTTTTTATCAATATTCTTTTTGTAGTTAATATCTTCACTTATTCTTCCATTTTCGGCATTAAAATAATATTTGGATATCGGTTTATTGAAAAGACTGGTATTGAGATCTTCAAAATCTTCAATAAGGTAAAATGTAAAGGTAAAATTCCAATTTTGTATAGTAGCTGGATCTGTGTTATTTAGATTTGTTGAAATTTCTGCAATTTGCGGTATAAAACCTGTTTTTATAACTTTAATGTTATATAATTGGTTTATTTCCAATAAAGTGCTGAATGTGCCATTCACCTTTGTTGGTAATGTATTTATTAAATGGTCTCCCGAATATATTTCAATATTAGCTCTTGCTATGGCTTCATTGTTATTCAATACTTTTCCATTTAGTATAAAAGATTGATTTTGTGCTATTATATTAGAATAAAAGAAAATCAGAATAGCTAACGGTATAATGGTAATTCTTAGTTTTACGCTATGCAATCGAAATGTCATGAATGTAGGGTATAGCTTTATATAAATTTACATAACAATTTTGTAAAACCCTAATGGAACCATACATATTTGCTTCATTTGCAATGAATATCTATTTATAAAAGAGACAAAAATATTCATTACATTATGTAAATAATGCCTGAAAAACGGAATAATCTAAAGAAACGATTTTTGAAGTGGTTACAATTGCTTATAAGTAAAAACAAATAATGATTTGTTTTTATGCTCTATTGCAAATTATTTCCCTGCAAACATCCTGTTCTTTAACTGGTATAATAGCTTCCTTGTACCCTGGTTTTGATACTGGGTAACAATTCCTCCCTCCTGATGATAAACGACGTTACTCGGTTTTTTGATCCTTTTAGTCGACTCAAGCAGGGGAAGCAAGTTTTGAATTTGTAACTTCATCTCCTCAAATTTTAAAGTTAAACACTAAATCCCCTTGTTTATAATATAATACGAATGAAACAGAAAAATGTTTTTTTTGATTTAACATTTTTTTTCGCATCATATTAAAATTGTTAAAAAATTACGAAATTTTGATGAAATGTGCAACAGGAATATATCAACAAGCAAAATGATTTAAATTACCAGTGTTTAACATTTGTGTATGTAATAATAAGACAATCAGTGCGTTACTCGATATAAAACCTAATCATCTGAATGATAGCTCTTTCGTTGACCGGGCCAAAATTGTTAATAACTCCTGATTTCATCGAACTGTTATATGTGGGTCGATAGATGCCATTCTGTACATATCCGCCTCCCTCAAAAACACCAATTTTATCTATAAACTCTGGTGTTTCAGGAGTTGGTATTGGGGTTAGGCTATCAACAAGGTCTGCCCATTTTAAGTTAAAATCGACTATTGTAGTAATGTTGGGTTGATAAGGTTCAATATCGAGGTTATAAAAGTCAATATAAGTTGTTTCATCATCGTAATACTCATCTGCTAATGCGGCAAACGAATGTCCAAATTCATGACAAAATACGAACTCCGAATTCTCATTATCGGCAGATAATATCGCATAAAAATTATATATTCCTCCGCCACCATAAATTCCTGAGTTAACTAATATTACTATCTGGTCATAGGGCACATGACCTGCTGCATCCCTTACGTTTTTTATACTTTGTGTAGATAAATATCGTTCGCTGTTGAAAGTGTTAAATGTAGTATTCAGGGCTGTGTTTGCCCAGATGTTTTCACCTGGAATATCAGTGCCGCTTTCAGCAGATGGTACATTAACTGCCCAAAAATTAAAACTGTTTTTATATTGTTCAAAGGGTTTCCATGTTAGCATACTTTGTGCAAATATTTCTGCATCCATTTTGAATTTGGCCATCTCTTCCAATGTATACCCATCGGGAATAAAGACAATATCCACAGCGTTTTGAGATTCTGCAACCTTTATTATTGATTCTGTTATATAAATATTGCATTTATCCTTAATGATGGAGAGGCTATGAGGATTAATCCTATATTCAAAAACCTTATGGAATTGGTTGAGATCATCTCTGCTTAGTATTTCAATACGTATTGCTCTTTTGGGAAAAGGTACTATAACTGTTTCTTCAAAACTTCTGCAAACAGATTTTGCTTCTTTTGTTTTTTGCCATTCTGAGCACAATGTTGCATAACCCCTCGAATAGATAAGTTTATTAGTGGCTGAATCATATACTTCTACTACGTTTGTGCCATATCTGAATGTGTCAATAAGATTGTTCATTGATCCTCCCCAGTAAGGTTCTTGCTTAATTTGACTAAGGGCATAGAGGGAACTGTCCGCATTTGCTGTTTGTATATAATCGATCCGCATACTGCAGTTCATAAAGAATTCATTAAACGATATTTGATTATATGAACGGATCGGAACTATGAAAAATATTATGGTTAGGATGCTTGCCCTCATTTTACTATTTTTGAAAAATAACATAAAAAAATTGTTCATTATGATCTCAAATTTAAAGGATTCCATTCGAATTTGGTTGGAAAATGCAGAATTATCGGATAAGAATGTGAATATAATACAGGCATTAATCCTCTCTATTATTGTACTTACCGCGGCTATATTGGTTACTTTTATAGTAAGAAAATTATTATTGACACTTTTCAGAAGGCTTATTCGAAAGAGTGAAACACAATGGGATGATATTTTAATTCAAAGAAAAATTCTTAGAAAATTAGCTCTTTTAGCACCTGCAATTGTTATATACTACCTTGTTGAATATGCGTTATTTAATTTTCCTGAATGGATGGCATTTGTTCGCTCTTGCACATATATTTATATGGTGCTGGTTGTAATGTTAGCTGCTCTTTCCTTTGTTGATGGGTTGCATGATATTCTCATGGGCTTTAAGTTTGCCAAAGACAAATCAATTAAAGGATATATACAGGTTTTAAAGATCCTTGTTTCTTTTGCCGGAATAATAATAATACTATCAATAATTCTTGGAAAAGCTCCCAATAAATTGTTGACAGGGCTGGGTGCATTGGCAGCGGTGTTGATGCTGGTTTTTAAAGACAGTATCCTTGGATTGGTAGGGGGAATTCAACTTTCAGCCAATGATATGGTAAGGCTTGGAGACTGGATATCCATGCCAAGTAGAAATGCTGATGGGGATGTAATTGATATTTCACTAAATACGGTAAAAGTGCAGAACTTTGACAAAACTATTACCACAATACCTACATATTCGATGATTACAGAGTCATTTACAAATTGGAGAGGTATGTCAGAATCGGATGGCCGGCGAATTAAACGAGCAATTAATATCGATATGCAAAGTGTAACATTTTGTGATGATGAGAGGATTAATAAGTTTCGTAAAATACATTATTTGAAAGAATATATCGATTCAAAATTAGAAGAATTGAAGAAGTTTAATCAAGCGAACAATGTTGATGATTCTGTACTTGTAAATGGAAGGCGATTGACAAACCTTGGAACTTTTCGCAGGTATATTGAAGAATATCTGTCAAACCATCCAAAAATTAATACGAATATGACGTTTCTGATACGTCAGTTACAACCTACCGAGCGTGGGTTGCCAATTGAAATTTATGTTTTCAGTAGTGATAAGCGCTGGATTCAATACGAAGGTATTCAGGCCGATATTTTTGACCATATAATAGCCGTGATTCCGGAATTTGATTTACGTGTATTTCAAAATCCTTCGGGTATGGATTTTCAAAAAATTGTTAAATAAAGGATATTTACTCTCCTTTAAAGTAGTATTATATTATATTTTTTGCATTCAGTAATCTGATCTTCAGGCCATATGTTTGCCTGCACTTCACCAACATGAGCTTTGCGTAAAAAGAACATACAAACCCTTGATTGTCCAATACCTCCTCCAACAGATTGTGGCAATTCTCCATTTAATAATCGTTTATGAAATAGCAATTCTTTACGATCGTTTGCATTTCGCATTTCAAGCTGCTTTAATAAAGATTCTTTATTAACTCTGATACCCATAGAAGAGACTTCAAATGCCATTTCAAGAATTGGATTCCAAAGTATAATATCTCCATTTAATCCTTTTTTGCCATCAACTGTTAGAGTATCCCAATCGTCATAATCAGGTGCACGGCCATCATGAATAGTTCCGTCCGGGAGCTCACCTCCAATACCAATAATGAAAATTGCCCCATATTTTTTTGCCGCTTCAGTTTCTCTTTCTTTGACGGTTTTCCCCGGATATTCTTTCAGCAAATCTTCAGAATGAATAAATGTTATTTTATCAGGTAACATGGGTTTAATATTGTGATAATGCTCAAAAACTGTAAATTCAGTACGTTTAAATACTTCGTATATTTTATTTACAATAAATTTCAGAAAATCAAGATTTCTGTCTTTAGGTTCCATCGTGAGTTCCCAATCCCACTGGTCTACATAAAGCGAATGAAGATTGTCCATCACTTCATCCGGCCGTATTGCATTCATGTCAGTATAAATACCGTATCCTTCTTCTATTTCATAATCTGCAAGGACCATTCTTTTCCATTTTGCCAATGAATTAACAACCTCAGCTTCCCTGCCACCCAGGTCTTTTATTGGGAATGTAACCTTTCTTTCTATTCCATTCAAATCGTCATTTATACCTGTCCCTTTTAATACGAAAAGAGGGGCTGTAACCCTGCGGAGCTTTAGTTCCGAGGATAAATTTGATTGAAAGGTGTCTTTCACAAGTTTTATGGCCTTCTCTGTATCTTTCAGGTTTAGTACAGGCTTGTAGTTTTTTGGAATTATTAGATTGCTCTTCATAGTTTGGATGTTGTTTTTGTATGAAAAATTACATAAAAATATAAGTATCTGTTAATTTTTGCAACGGTTTAAGTTATATTACGAGTTTTACTTAAAATACATGACTATAATTCTCCTCTTTCTTTTAATAAATTGTAGAAATAATAGTCAAAATTTTCGAGAGGACTTGGACTTGGAGAAAAAATCAGTTTTCCATCCGGGCTAATCAGGTAATATGTTGGAAATCCTCTTATATCATAATCGTTTAGGATTTCAGGTTGGTTGCCATAATGCAGGAATGTCCATTTGTAACCATATTTTTCCTTTACACTTTTTGAAAAATTAAAATCCTCATCAACAGCTATGGTTACTATTCGGAGATATTTTTGAAGTCTTTCATCCAAATCTTTAAGCAGTTCATATTCTTTAAGACATGCATAACTTGAAGACATACAAAAGTTAAGATAAACATATTTCCCCTTGAAATTTTCGATGCTGACCAGTTCATTATTTTCATTATATAATCGGAAGGCAGGTGGTGAATAACCTTTTAAAAGCTTTGTTACTTTTTCTTTTATGTTTAAGCCAATGTCTCGGTGGGTTGGAATTGTGGTTTTTTGGATCAGGCTATCTAAAACTTGCAGAAGAGCCTGATGGGAGAATGCATCCGAGTAAAATCCATCATACAGGTTTTTTAAAATGACTAATTCTTTCAGGGTGTCATTTGCCAATACCTGATCTTTTCCCAATGTATTTAAAAGGCCTTCATAATCGCCGTTTGCAATATCGGTATATAGTTTTTTCCCATATTCTGCCCGTCCATAAAAAATAAAATATCTATCGTATACCTGGTTGAAAAACTCCATGTATGCGGGGTTATTGTAATGAATTTTTTTGTTCAGGAAATAGGTTTCAGAAATAGTATTTACCTTAAATTGAAGTGCCATATGTCGCAAAGTGCCAAATTTATAGTAGATATAAGTATGTATATAAGGACACTTTACATCGCGAAATGGGAAGTAAATTGAATCAAGGTCAGAGTCTAATTTAGTATAGTTTGGCATCCTCAAAATATATCCGATATTATGGTCATAATAATTATTGAATGTGTCCGTAAATTGCCCTATAATATTGTTAATTAATAATCCTTCTGATTTTGTTACATTTATATAAAAAGTAGTATGATCAAAATAGGGATTTAACTTATCTGCTTTTGTTTTTTCAAGTTTTTCAGGGAGTTCAATTTCATAATTTTTCCCTGGTTCAACAATTAAAATTCCTCTATATTTTCCTATGTCAAGAAAAGTTTCTGTTATCGAGTTTAATTTAAATGAACAATTAAACGTACCGGTTGAGTCAACCAAACAGGAACCTATATCTGCTTTAACATATGAAATATAATCTTTATGTGAATAAAAAGTAAGTGTTTCTCCTTTATAGGAAGGGGCTTCCCCTTTAATTGTAACATTTTGTGAAAATGAAAATTGAAACAGTATACTTCCCAGAATCAATAATCCAATGTGAATTCTCATCATACCTTTATATACTTATTTATATCAATATTTGCAGGTAAAAAGCTGGAGGCATCACCCCCATTTCTAATAATATCCCTTACAATTGAAGAATTTATAAATGAATGCTCCGGATTTGTCAGGAGAAAAATAGTTTCAATATCATTGTTCAGGCTTTTGTTAACCTGACCGTAGGCTCTTTCATATTCAAAATCTGAAGAAGTTCTTACTCCCCGTAAAATATAATCTGCCTTTACTTGTTTACAGTATTCCACGGTAAGACACTGATACTTGTCAACTACTATTTGATTATTCATCGCAAATACATCCTTTATGAGTTGCATTCTCATATCTAACGGAAAAAAATCCTGTTTATTGATATTAATTCCTATGGCAACAATTATTTTATCAAATAAATTCATTGCTCTTCTTACAATGGACTCATGTCCTGCTGTAAAAGGATCGAATGAACCCGGGAATACTGCAATTTTTTCCATAGTTGTATTATTTTATTTCTTTTTCCTTATTTGAGCTAATAAACAATATATTTCCAACATCTTTATAGCCGGTAAAAAGATCCATCCCTTTTATTTTTACTAATTCTTTACGAAATCCTACAATAGCGAGATCGGCCTCCTTAGATTTTTCAGAAATTAATTCTTTTGGATCGCTATTGCTATTAGAAGCGATCAATGTTACGTTGTTTGTAGAAATTGGGAGCCTGCCGGAATGAATCAGTTGGATTAAATTATCTCTTTTATCGTGGAGCTCTTTTTCATCATAAATGGCAAATATTTTAATTAGTCCTTTGCTCCATTCAGGATGTCCCAAAATTATATATGCCATAAGTATCATCAGGTTTGCATTTTCATAATCATAGGATGTTATCCAGATATGAATTTCCCGATGATATCCAAATCCTTTGTAGGAAGTGTTGAGAATGCATACATCAAATCCTGTGGCTACAAGCAATGAGTAATTTTTCAGGGCTGTATCAAGTGCTTCAGGTTCAGTTCGCGAAAATTCGAAGAGTATCATGTTGTTGCTTTTTCCCGAAATACTTGTAAGTTGAATTACCTGGGCTATTGCCGAAGTGTATGATGGGCTTATCATTGTATCAACATATACCCTGTTTTGTTGTCCTGCTGCCAGGTTTAAGAGGCTCGCGAGGGCTCCTTTTGATTTTTCATTTGTTTCTGAGGACAAGTAACCTTCAATATAGTGGATATAGGTTCCGAAACCATATTTGTATGATATCCAGCGTAATAGATCGAAAGCAGATATTCTTTTAAAAGTGTCTGGCGATATGCATACTACAAAAGGTCTCCAATATTGCTCTGAGTCTTCTTTATTTGCACGCTGGGCAATAACCTGTAATTGTCTTGTGAGTTGAAAAATTACTCCTTTAAACAGCTTTTCAAGCCCCTTCTTGTCTTCACTGTAGAAGCTGATCATATAATAGATGAGCCCCATGATTATAAGGGATATAATGGCGTACGGAGTATTCATCTTAAACATTAGCCAGAATGAACCTACTGCTCCAATAAATGAAATAATCCATCGTGAACGAAATTTTGGCCTGTATGATGGATCTGCAGCAAAGTGCTCAAAAAAGGATATCAGGCATATTGCTCCGTAAGTTAACATAAAAAACATGGAGATTATTTTTGCAACGGAGTCGATATCACCCATAAAAATAAAGGAGAATGCAATGATAATACTTATTAATGAAGCGTTTACAGGTTCGTCAGAGACGGGTTTACCCTTTGCAATCCATCGGTTAAAGAAATTTCCCGGCAAAATGTTGTCTTTTCCAATGGCTTGTAGAGTCCGGGGAGCTATAAGAATAGATCCGATGGCCGATGATAAACTGGCTGCTGCCAATCCAATAGGAATAATTGGCCCCCAGGTAGCAATTTTTTGCATGTATAAAAAATCTGCACCCAATTGCTCTGGTGTAGCAGAATAAGTTAGTTTTAGTGTCACACCCAGGTAAACAAAAAAACCTGCCACTGTTGCCCAAATGGTCCCCCTGGGAATGGATTTGGATGGGTCGCGTAAATCACCTGACAGGCCAAGGCCAGCTGCCAGACCAGTAAAAGCCGGAAATACAATAGTGAAAACATAAAAAAAACTATCGGGATTATCAATACGTGCGTTTAGCAGAAAAGATTCTGGCGTATCTGTTGGTTTGCCTGCAAAAAACATAGCAAGTGAGGTAAAAAGTATTGCAACAACAACATAGAGGGCTTTCATGCCCATATTGGCACCTCTTATCAATACTATAACCGAAAGTATTGCCATGGCACCAATACTTACGTATTGACTATTTATGACCGGCAGGTCATATTGTATCTGAAAGTATTGCAGTAGGGGAGGTACTGATTCGCCAAAAGCAATAATATAAAATGCAACACTTATGGCCTGTGATAAATATAATGCAATGCCAATAGCTCCTCCGATTTTAAATCCAAATGAGCGTGAAATAATGTAGTATGCTCCTCCACCCAATACTTTTTGATTTGTGGCAATTTCGGCCACAGCAAGGGCAGTTGGTACAGTTACCATGTGTCCAATAATGATAATTCCTACAACGCCTATAAATCCAACATTAGCTACTGCATATCCGAAACGCAGGAATAAAATTGCTCCTAAAATTGTGGAAATAGCCGTCATAAAAACCGGCATAGTCCCAAAGTTCGCTTTTTTATTTGATAAGGATTTAGGCATTTGTTATACTTTCTTAAAAGCTAAAGTAATATAAATATTTGAATTGCTTATTATAGAACTGTTTTGATGATATGTATAGTATATAAAGATATAAAATGACAAAATGGCATATAATAAAATTTTAAAATGACAGAATGACATAATTTATTATTGCTTTTCAGAAAAAATGTCCTGAAATACCAAAAAAAAACCATTGGCATGTAAATTGAAAATGGTAATTAAGAATGTAAAAATTTAAAATGTATAACTAAAAATAATGGAGGATTTAATCATGTCACTATTAGTAAAAAAATCATATGTTCCCAATGTTTGGGATAATTTTTGGAATACCAACTGGTTATCAGATTTTGGTTTTGAAAACAACAAGTCTACCCCTGCAGTAAATGTAATCGAAAACAACGATGACTATCGTATTGAGGTCGCTGCTCCGGGTTTGCGTAAAGATGATTTTCATATTAATGTTGAAAACAGAGTACTGACCATTTCTTCAGAAAAGGAAAATAAAGTAGATGAAAATACAGGGAGGTACGTAAGGAAAGAGTTTTCCTACAGCACTTTTACCCGTTCATTTTCATTACCCGAATCCGTTTCTGAGGATAAGATTAAAGCAAATTATTATGAAGGGGTATTAAGTATTGAATTACCCAAGAGAGAGGAAGCAAAGGTAAAACCTGCAAGAGAGATTAAGATTTCGTAGGGGTTCTTTTTTTACAGTAAGAGGGGGTGGGCTTACCCCCTTTTTTTATAACCCGGCCAAAGATTTTGCGTATATACAAAGGTATAGAATTTATTATGGAATTATTGGTTAAGAAATATTGTATATTTTCAATAAACTGAGTAAATTTAATAAAAGGAACGCAGGGTATATGAAGACGAAGTTATTTATTGAAAACAGAGCGATGGGAGGGTATTCGGTTGCAGTACAGAGTGACTGGTTTTATCGGATACGCCGGGAACATCTTACAGATGAGCAACGTAAAATCTATGAGGAAGAGATTGGTCATGAAGTTCTAAGTGAAAAGGCATTTAATGAATGGTGGTTTAAGGTTAATAATTTGAAAACCTAATGTTTTGTTGATAGGTGTAATGTTATTATTTCTATACGTTTTTTGTTGTTAAAAAATCAAAAAAACTACGAATATGTTCGTATTTGTACGGGAATTGTAATAAATTCGTACATCCATACGGATAGCAATATTTTGTTAACTTCAATGAAATGAGATATTTTGTTGAAAACGGCATAATAATTGTACTTTAATTGAGTTTAATAAGAAACACGTTGAACACATGATAAATGTCAAAAGCCTTCATAAATCCTATGTTACTGGAGCTAACAGTCTGCATGTATTAAAAGGAATTGATCTGACGATTGAAAAAGGAGAGATGGTTTCTATTATGGGATCGTCCGGTTCAGGTAAATCTACCCTTCTTAATGTTCTTGGTTTACTTGATAATTACGACAAAGGGGAATATTACCTTGATGGAAAGTTAATGGTAAATTTAAGCGAGAAGCAAGCTGCTGCACTCAGGAATCAGATGATCGGATTTGTTTTCCAATCATTTAATCTGATTTCATTTAAGAATGC
This sequence comes from Bacteroidales bacterium, assembly GCA_016926235.1. The sequence continues at coordinate 65,382 of JAFGOZ010000064.1, forward strand.
AATGGAAAATGTAGCATTACCTTTATACTACAAAAGTGTAAGCCGAAAAAAAAGAAATATGATGGCCATGGAATACCTTGAAAAGTTCGGATTAAAGGAATGGTGGCATCATACACCCAGTGAGCTCTCCGGTGGTCAGAAACAACGAGTTGCCATTGCCAGGGCTTTGGCTGCAAATCCAAAAATCATTCTGGCAGATGAACCTACAGGAGCTCTTGATTCAAAGACTTCAAGCGAAATGATGGATATTTTCCAGGAAATTAATGATAGTGGGATCACATTGATCATTGTAACACACGAGAATGATATAGCACACAGGACTAAGCGGATTATCCACCTGACAGATGGGGTAATTGATCGAGAAATAATACCATCCCAAAAGAAAGCTGCATATGTTTGATATTGACAAATGGCAGGAGATATTCTCTACTATACGGAATAACAGGCTTAGGACCTTCCTCACCGGTTTCAGTATTGCCTGGGGTATCTTTATGCTTATGATTTTATTAGGGACAGGGAAAGGTCTTGAAAATGGTGTAATTAGCGAGTTTAAGGATGATGCTATAAACAGTGTTAAAATTACGGGAGGAACTACCAGCATGCCCTATAAAGGGATGCAAAAAGGCAGAGATATCCGGTTTACAAATGAGGATTATGATCTTACATTGGAATTGAATGACGATGTTGTTGAAGAAAGTTCGGGAAGGTATTTTGTCGGCAGGGAGGTTCAGGGAATGTTTACCAGCTATAAAGATGCTACTTCATTTTTTGATATACGCTGCACCCATCCGGGGCATCAGGTTATGGAACAAACCGTGATGCTTGAGGGACGGTTTATAAATGAAATGGACCTAAAATTAAAACGCAAAGTAGTAGTGATAGGGGATATAGTTCGGGAAACCTTATTTAAAGACGAGGAACCTATAAACAAGTATATTAATATAAATAATGTTGCATTTAAGGTAGTTGGTGTTTTCACGGATGAAGGAGGATATTACGAAAGAGAAAAGATATACATGCCTATAAACACTGCCCAATTGATATTTGGTCAAAGTCAAAGAGTGCATGAAATATTAATAACCACAGCATTAACTCCTGATGAAAGTGAAAAGCTTGTTGAACGACTCAGGATGCAATTTGCACGCAGGCATATTTTTGATCCTCAAGACCATGATGCAGTTTATATTGATAACCGTATGGAATTTTATAAAAGGACTATGAGCTTATTTGCCGGTATCCGGATTTTTATCTGGATAATAGGGATAGGAACACTTATAGCCGGGATTGTTGGAGTAAGTAATATTATGCTGGTTGTGGTAAAGGAGAGAACAAGGGAAATAGGGATCAGGAAGTCCATCGGAGCTACTCCATGGTCCATTATTGCATTGATTCTACAGGAAGCACTTTTAATTACTATAGTATTCGGATATTTTGGACTGGTTCTTGGAGTGATGATTATAGAGGGGTTAGCTAAAGCAATACCTTCTGCTCCATTTTTTAAGGCACCAGGAGTTGAAATGAGGGTTGCTATTGGTGCCACTGTATTGTTAGTAATAGCAGGTGTGATAGCAGGTTTTTTCCCGGCAAAGAAAGCAGCATCAGTAAAGCCAGTTGAAGCACTTAGAGATGAATAATTCCAAACACATATACCATGATTAATATCGAGAAATGGCAGGAAATATTTCATACCCTTAAAAAGAATAAAAGCCGTTCTATACTAACTGCTTTCGGAGTCTTTTGGGGTATCTTTATGCTGGTAATTATGCTAGCAGCCGGTAATGGTTTGCAGCATGGGGTATATGATGGGATGGGCGACTTTGCTACGAATAGCGCCTTTTTGTGGGGAGAGCAAACATCAATTGCTTACAAAGGATATCCTGAAGGCAGGGGAATACATTTCAATAATTCTGATATCAGGGCCATCAGGGATGGTGTTCCCGAAATAGACATTCTTGCTCCTCGTATTTACCACTGGAAAGGATATGGGGATGATATGGTAGTTAGAGGATTAAAAGCTGGTTCATACACAGTTTTTGGTGACTATCCTGATTACAACCGTATAGACCCTGTTACAATGTTATATGGAAGATACATTAATGAATTTGATATAATGGGATGCCGAAAGGTTTGCGTTATAGGACAAAAAGTATTTGAAGAGTTATTCAATAATAATGAGGATCCTTTAAATCAATATATTCGTATCCAAGGGGTTTATTTCAAAATAGTGGGTGTATACCAATCCAAACACAAAGCGGGATGGGGTGACTGGCAGAATTCAAATATTAATGTGCCTTTAACAACATTACAAAGAGCATATAATTATGGCGATGAAATTGGATGGTTTGGTATGGTCTCAGATCCCGGAATCAGCGTTACAGCAACGCTGGAAAAGGTGAAAGATATTTTACGGGAAAGACATAGCATTCATCCGGATGATGATTTGGCTTTTGGCAATGATAATCTGGAAGAAGAATTTCGGCAAATATCAGGTCTGTTTATTGCAATTGGTGCAATTATATGGTTTGTTGGAATAGGCACTCTTATTGCCGGTATTGTTGGTGTTAGCAATATCATGCTTGTGATAATCCGTGAAAGAATTAAAGAAATAGGCATTCAAAGAGCTTTAGGTGCCCCTCCAAGAAGAATCATTAATCAAATACTTACAGAGTCAGTATTTCTTACTTTTGTTGCTGGACAAGCTGGTTTGGTATTTGGTACATTGATCGTGGAATTATTAAATAAGACTGTTTTTGCCGGAGGGGGAAGTGATGAGGCTATGTTTACCAATCCGGAAATTAATTTCGGGGTAGCAATTACTGCTTTGATAATACTTGTTTTGTCCGGACTAATTGCAGGAATAATTCCTTCTAAGCGGGCAATAAAAATTAAACCTATTGAAGCAATTCGTTTTGAATTATAATTAACAGAAGATAAAATTAAAAAAATCGAAATAAAAACTAATTACACTATGAGAAAATTCTTTCGTATCCTGTTGGTTATCTTAATCATCGCGCTGTTTTTAGGAACACTGATGATGTTATATAAGAAGTCAAAAAAGAAACCGGTAATTTATGAAACGGAATCTCCAACTATAAATAACATAGTTAAGAAAACTGTTGCAACAGGTTCTATTGTACCGCGTGATGAGATATTAATTAAACCACAGGTATCTGGGATATTGGAAAAAGTATACATCGAGGCCGGACAATTTGTTAAAGCGGGTGACCTTATTGCCAAAGTAAGAATAATACCCAATATGGTTAATCTTAATGAGGCAGAATCAAGGGTGGCAAAGGCCAAATTAAATTTTGAAGAAGCTCGTTTAGAATATAATCGCCAAAAGAAGCTATTTGAGCAGGGAGTTATTCCTCAGGCGGAATTTGAGAATGTGCGAATTGCATTTGAAACTGCTAAGGAAGAGCAGGAGACTGCTGAGAATAACTTACAAATAATTAAAGAAGGAGTTGCAAAAAGAGCCGGGCAAGCTACAAATACATTAGTTAAATCAACGATATCAGGTATGGTACTGGATGTACCGGTGAAGGAAGGGAATTCGGTAATTGAAACCAATACATTTAACGAAGGAACTACTATTGCTTCCGTGGCAGATATGGGAGAAATGATATTTGAGGGGAAGATTGACGAAACCGAGGTAGGTAAAATAAAAAATGGCATGGATCTGATTCTCACAGTGGGTGCCATAGAAAATGAAACTTTTAATGCAAAATTAGAATACATATCTCCTAAAGGGAATGAGGAAAACGGGGCTATTCAATTTGCCATTAAAGCTGCTGTGGAGTTGCGTAAGGACTTTTTCATCCGTGCAGGTTATAGTGCAACAGCTGATATTGTTTTGGATAGACGGGATAGTGTGATGGTAATTCCTGAAAGCCTTCTGCGATTTGAGGAAGGCAATGATACGATGTATGTAGAAGTTGAAACCGCTGACCAGGTATATGAAAAACGGGTTATAAAGACCGGCCTTTCTGATGGTGTATCCATAGAAGTGCTTGAAGGCCTTTCGTTGGATGACAAAATTAAAGGGAACGAGAAGATTGATGAGAAGTTGAAGAATTTGCCCCAGAGATAATCCTCTGATTTAAATCGATAGATCATTGTAATTCTTGAAAACATATAGTTTTATACGATAAGTTTTTTATTAGTCTCCGTTGAATTCTGTTATATTTGTTTTTCACAACAAATATTGAGCAGATGCAACAGATTAACTCATTTCTTGAGAATATTGACAGACATATTGGTGGCGCAGAATGGTTTGTGATCCTGCTATTATTTACAGGAATTCTATTTACCTTCTATCTTAAGTTTCCGCAAATCCGCTATTTTAGGCATGCTTTTCGTATTGTACGCGGAAAGTATGATAAGGCAGGTGATGAGGGAGACACGTCCCACTTTCAGGCACTGGCAACAGCCTTATCTGGAACTGTTGGGACGGGAAATATTGCGGGAGTAGCACTTGCAGTTCATCTGGGTGGTCCTGCAGCTTTGTTCTGGATGCTTGTCACTGCGTTTCTGGGAATGACCACAAAATTTGTGGAAGTAACACTTAGCCACAAATACAGAGAAAAAGCACAGGACGGAACTATTGCAGGCGGACCTATGTACTACATGAAAAAACGATTGAATATCAAAAAAAAGAATGGTAAGATAATAAAAACCGGAGCTGTAACAGGGGTTGTATTTGCCCTGGCAACAATACTTTCCTCTTTTGGAACGGGAAGTTTACCCCAGATAAATAGTATTTCCAATTCTATATTTGCCACATTTGGACTTAAACATATTGTTACCGGCGGTGTATTAGCAATCTTATTAGGACTCGTAATTGTAGGTGGTATAAAAAGGATTGCAAAAGTTACTTCAAAGCTTGTGCCTGCCATGGCCCTTATTTATTTTATAGGAGCCATCCTGGTGATAGGGACCAATTATCAAAACATAATCCCTTCTTTTGTGGCAATTTTTAAAGATGTATTTACAGGGACCGCTGCAACAGGAGGATTTTTAGGTGCCGGCTTAATTTTTGCATTTAACAGGGGAGTAAATCGTGGCCTTTTTTCAAATGAAGCAGGACAGGGATCTGCTCCAATTGCCCATGCTGCGGCTCGTGCACATGAACCCGTTTCTGAAGGAATGGTAGCTATTCTGGAACCCTTTATTGATACCATAATCATTTGTACTCTTACTGGTCTGGTTTTACTATCATCAGGTGTTTGGAATGAAAAGATTGAGAATCGGTTCCAGGAAACAGACATGATTGTATTGTCTGATAAATATGATAATACTAGTAAGAAGGATGCAAAATTAATCTATAATTTTTATAGGGGAAGAGCTGAAATAGGTTTGTTTACCGGAGAGCTGGCTATTGAAAACGGTGATGTGAAAAACAACATTACAATTCTTAATTCCCGTTCAATTGCAGAAGACATTAAAGTAAGGAAGAACCAACAATTATTTACCGGTATTATCCGGGTGGAAGATGGAAAAATACAATCTGACGGCAGCATCTCATTTGATGGGAAGTCATTAATGCATAGTGCTCCCTTAACAACTGAGGCTTTTAAAAGAAGTATAATCGGAGACTGGGGTAAATATATTGTAGCTATAGGGTTACTTCTGTTTGCTTTTTCAACTGCAATTTCGTGGTCATACTATGGTGACAGGGCAGTTACTTTTTTATGGGGCAGTAAATATGTAATATTTTATCGTTTGTTTTACGTGGTTGCATTCTTTTTTGCTTCTTTTACCGATACCACTATCATTTGGACACTTTCAGGGATTACCGTTGCACTTATGACAATTCCCAACTTGTTTGGATTACTCATTCTCCACAAAGAAGTTAAATCAACAATTGATAAATATTGGGAAGATTTTAAGGAGGAATTTGGTTCGGATAATGGATAATAATGTTCTGCAAACTTTGATCAATGATATAAAAAAGGGGCTGTCTAAAAAGTATTAGGCAGCCTTTTTTTGTTGAAAAAAGGTTACAAATCAAGGATATGTAACCTTTTATGTCAC
>JAFGOZ010000564.1 GCA_016926235.1 Bacteroidales bacterium
GTTTTTGCGTTGCTACCGCAGTGTAATTCATTGCTTTTTCGGGTATGGCGGTGCTGTAAATTCTTACCGATATCATCAAGCCGAGCGAATTGAATCTTTGTTTTCAAGGTGCCGGCTATTTCGTTTTCGTTCTTTTTTGTGCCCCCCCTATAATTGCCTTTAGTGTGTAAATGCGGCTGCTGATTTTATTGAATCGGTTACGATTTTACTTCCAAGCTACCTGCCAACAGCAAACAACTCTGCTGTTTTTATCCCTTGCTTTTCAACCACAATTTGATACACTCCAGGAGCAAGATTGCGTGAATCGATTTCAAATGATGAAGAAGTAACTTTCCTAGACAATGCCGAAAATCTTTTCCCGGCAAGGGAAAAAACAGATACTGATGATCCTTGAAGTGAATAGGGAATGTGTACTGATATTATTTTACCACTGCGTTTAAGAGAAATATCCTCAGAATCTCTTTTTTGTACAGGTTTTCGAGTGATATTGTTATTGTCTGCTGGTGAGGTAATTATTGTACCAGAATCTCCTACTGCGACGTACTGTGTACCGGTAAAAGTTACGCAGCGGAGGTTGCGAGTGCTGCCGGAGGATTGGGGAGTCCAGGTTTCAGAATCTATAGAGGTAGCAATAAAGCCATCTTTACCAATAGTTATTAATTTCTCACCCGCCCAAGTAATAAAGTAAAGTGATTTTGAAACCTCTACAGCCCGACCCCAATTAATCCCATCTGGCGATTTAAAAATTATTCCCCTTTGCATAAAAGATTCTTCGCCAGCTACTATAAAAAATCCTTTCATATAAGTAACGCTATAGAATTCTGTTTCCGTTCTTGCCCACCGAGTTGTCCATATTAAACAATCTGTTGAGGTTGAAATGGTTGCCGGATATCCTCCAACAGCAACAAATAAACTATCAGCCCGTACAATAGAACACGCTGTTCTTAAATTGCTGCTATTATTGCTACTCCAATTAACGCCATCTATTGAAGTAATAATTGGATTCGTATCAGATACTGTAAAACCTAAAAGATGATTATTCAACCAAGTTATATAAATTATTTTCTTTGATTTTCCTGATATTTGTTTTACCCAATTAATGTAATTGTCAGAAGATAGTATTATACCTGAATCTCCTGAAGCAAAGAGGTTCTTACTAGCCCATGCAATTGATGAAAGATCCATTTTAGTACCCGAAGAGCAGCTTTCCCAATTCTCTCCATTATCTGATGTTAGAATAATTCCTGAATCACCTACTACCACCAGCTTCGCCCCTGTCCATACAATTGACTTTAAGTTTAAATCAGTTCCTGATTCCCTTACTGTCCACTTGGTCTGGCTAAATCCAATTGATATAGCACAGAAACAGATAAATAATCCAATAAATACCTTTTTCTTCCAATTCATATAATCCCCCGTATTTATTATGTATACTCTACTATAAACATAACCACAATATTCTTTCCTTTCAAGAAAAAACTAATTGTGCCGTTCTCTAAAGAAAACGAGACATCCTATACCTACATCTTGGGTGTCATTTGCCCTCTTATTCTCACTGTACTGTCAGGAGCCACTACTATCATGGCTTTTCCTTCAGGATTTTTCCAAACAAAGCAACCATCCAGATTTTCCTCATCATCCAACCATTTTCCTGACCCTGTCAGCAATTGATTGCATTGCAGAATACCGGTTGAGGAGAGTGAGGCGGCTGTACCGATTCTCAGCCCTGATTGCGATCCACTTGAAACCGTATCAGTAATCTTAACATTATTTCCTTCCACATCAGTAATAAACCTGACAGTGCCGTCGCTCGATGTGATGAAAAACGGAGATACCGGTCTGCTCGAAAGCGGATAATAATCTTTACCTTCATGCGGCAGAGAACCGCCTGAAACATAGTTACTCCAGAAACTTCCTTCCTGGCTGCCATTGTCCCAGTAAAAGCTTCCAGGCACATCAAACGAATATGATGGTCCGCTGAAATTGTTGTGGTATATATAACCGCTATTGCTGCTGCTCAGATCAAACGAAACGCCGGACGAACTTGTCAATACATTTTCTGTTATGTTGAGAAGACTTGTGGCTCCTGCAATACTATATTGCGATGCACTCCTAATAAAATTATTCTGGACCTTCTGGTATGCACCATTAGTAATGTATATTGCATCATCGGTTATGCCATCAAATCTGTTGTATAGGATTTCGTTAGCCATACAGTAATCCAGAATAATGCCTGAGGTTAATATTTCATTGTCCTTGATAATGCACTGGCCTGTGTTATAAATATCCATGGCTACATCAGACGCGGAAATAACGTTACCCATGATCTGGCATTTGATATTAGTTGCAATGCCGGTATCACAATTCGTGATTTTATTGTTGCAGATAGACACATTGGTTGCGCTGTTAATGGTTATTGGAGTATATGTGCCAAGTCCGTTAAGATTGAACCCGGCAAGCGTAAATCCCGAACCACCAGAATTCACGGTAATTTGGCCCCTGAAGCTAGTGACGTCCCAATTTTGCCCTACAAGCGTTATATCGGCACTATCAATGGAAAGACCTTCAACATAAATACCTGGGTATATATATATAAAATCACCTGCATCGGCAGCAGCTAAGGCATTACTAATAGTGGAGTAGTAATTTCCTTCAGGTACACCGGGTAAGGTATCTGATCCTGTGGGTGGGGTGCCCACAAGACGATTGACAACACCTACGGCTGCCCAAACTTGAGCTACAGTTCCGGTGTTATGGCCAAGGTCTTTTGATTCAGCTAACCAAGCGTTTCTACGATCTTTAAACAATGGATCATATTGAGTTCTCCCATCCAAAATAGAACCCCAGGCTATTCTGCGAGCTGTGCCTATCCCCAATCCTTTAAATGGTCCATAGTTATGTAAATATTCATCATCATGCTTTTTTTGTCGCATGACACCCTCTGATAATAAGAAAAATGCATGACTCATAATTAGTGAATGATTATAATAATCCTGGTCTCCCCAGCCAGTTCCATTATAAAGTGGTGTACCACCTCGGTCTATTGTATATAATATTGGAGAGTTTTCGGTTTCCTGCATATTTCTCATCCAAGAGCTGTCGCTATTATCAGCGAAAGTACAATCTTCCCCAAATAACCATTCTCCAGTACCATTAAAACATTGTCGGGAAGTATTAACATATTTATCTCTTCCATCTATTTGAACAGTCTGTTCTATACACGCGCTAAAAATATCACTATAAGCTTCCATAACTGCCCGGGATTCTGGAACCAGTGTATTTCCAAAACCAAAGTAACTTATTCCATGAGCATATTCATGCCCTATACAGTCTGTGACTACCTGAGCATCCTGTGGCCAAGATTCATCATAACCATTACCGATTTCCATTTTATCAAAAATAGAATTCCACCAACATGTATTGTCATTTTCATACTCTGCCGTTACAATCGTCCCTTCATCATCAAAACTATTCAATCCCATACTATCACTTGCGAATTCTTGAACTCTTTCCAAATTATAAGCAAGTGATATTATCGCCCTATTGGATGTTCCCCAATTGTTTGAAGCGCCAGAATAAATACTCTCGGTATCAGGAACAACCGACTGGTCAATAACCAACCAGCGCTCGCTTGCATTGAACAGATAAAATCTTGAGTCTGTACTATCATACCATCCATTAATAGTCACCTCTTCTCCGCCTTCACGTTCAAGCCTGTTGCCGGTAATAGTTGCCACATTTCCTTGATCCGGGTATCCCGGAGGTGCGGTGTCTGTTTCTGATTGAGTTATTAATGCTTGCATAGTTAAAAAAGGCATGCTTGTCGGAGCTATTGAGCGGTACAAGGTAGCGGCCTTTTGCAGCACTTCTCCTGTTCGCGCATCAACGATCATTTCCCATGAGCCTTTTGTACCTGGCTCATTGAAGTAGAGCCGGAAGGCGAGAATGCATCCGATAATTACTAATTCAGGCTGCCTGTGCTCGACAAGTTTTGAACTTGGTTTGAGTGTTCGCAATGCAAGCTCTACTGCTCCTGAAGAATCTATTGATGGGGCAGTTACAGGTTCGTTACCCTGTAAAAAACTGCCGGTGATCTCGAATAGTTCACCGTCAGCATGCATATGAAGCGCCACAATACCCCCAAGTACAGGGATATCATCGATAAACTGGTTGAGCACGAAATGCCAGTTGTTCGCTTCATTAACACGGAATCTTTTCATACTATATTGAGACCGGGCATTTCCATATTCCCGGTTAAAGCAATCTATTACTGCCTGCGAGGCTGATTCTTTATTCTCTTTTGTTATCTTCTTAATCCCTTTACGGCTTAATTCGCTTGTTAATTTTTGCTTCAGGTTCATAACAGGAATGGTATACCTTGCATTCACAAGGCACTGCCTGGGCTCTATGTTGCTGAATCCATCTTCTGTCTGATCTTTTAATTCACTTTGCTTCACCGTCATTGCATTAACCGATATCATTATTACCAGAAAACCAGCTAGTATCAATCCTATTCCCTTAAATTGCAGTACTGTTTTCATATTTATCTCCTTCGCTTTTTCCATTTATTTCATTTGTTGAAATCGCATTTCTACTTTGCCATATATTGTCTGAGTTCATTTATCTGTTTCTGCTGTATCTCAATCTTTTTATTCTGTTCAATGGCATACAGTGTCAGTTCCTCGACCTTTTTAAGCAGGATCATGTTCATCTCGGTAAGGTCGAGCCCGTTCTTTTTTATCTCTGCTGCGCTCGGAACATCAGGCAGGTGTTTTTTGTCTTCGATATGCTTTTCAACTTCCTTGAGGCTTTTCAGCTTGTACTCTTTTTCAAAAACGTAATCAGGGGCATTCAATGTCCAACCATTGATTTTCACCGCGTCACATTTTACCGTACCATCGACATCAAGTTTTTCAGATGGCGAAGAAACACCTATACCTACTGTGTCCAAGAAATATGATTTTCCTTTTACCGCAATACCATTGCCACTTCCACCGAATTTTGCATCATATGCAACACCACTATGAGGATCTGAATAAGAGGAGTGGCTAAATTGGGATTCTCCACCGGTAACAGTAAGCTTTCCTGAAGGGGAAGATGTACCGATGCCCACCTCACCGGAATTTGTATTGTAAATATCGTCACCGTTTGTATCCCATTGCCCGAAAACAATCGTATTCCCAACAGCCAGCAATAAACAAACCATCTGTATTAATCTTTTAATGAACATTTCTTTAGTCATATTGACCCCTTTCTGTGCAATTTTGATGAGTTGACCGTTACTTCAACCTGAAAATTGTAATTTTTTCAGGCGCATGATTATTTCCTTTTCATCTCTTTTTCCAAAGCCTCGATTCGCTTATCCTGTTCGATTGTGTGCAGGACAAGGATTTCGACCTGCTTTAACAGGGCCAGGTTCATTTGAGAGAGATCCAAGCCCTCA
>JAFGOZ010000565.1 GCA_016926235.1 Bacteroidales bacterium
AACGCCCGCATCAGCTGCAATTTTGTCCCGTAGGGTTGGCGTAGTTTTTGAAATGAGCAGAGCGACTTCAAAAACTATGACAAAAAAATTGTCAGTTGCATGCGATTGTTCTACGGCCCTCCCGTATCAACCTTATACGCGCCCCCGCCGGAGCACAGGACGTGCGGAGGCGGTTTACAGTTTAATGGTAACTATAAATATATTTCCATCACGATCATCATTAAACTCAATATTTGGGTAAGCTTTTAATGCTCGTCGTATTCCGCTTCCAAGTCCTCTATATGGTAATAATTTCGTAGCAAATGACGCCAAAATAGGATTTCTAATATTAGAATTCCCAGAAAGAATATTTTGAATAGTAAGATTATTAGGAAGATGTCCGGGACTAATAATTTCAACTCTATCAGAAAATACAAATACTCTAATAGGGGCTGTTATGAAGTAATCTCGGTGAATCAAGGCGTTTGCAATCAATTCTTCGAGAACTACTTTTGGAATTTCTGTTTCTCCTGTAGAGTTTATTGATTTTGCACCTTGTCTATGTCGAATATTGATTGAAATAAAAGAGATTATCTCCTGGAACATATCTGATACTTTTCCAGTTATATCTCTACTATCAATGTATTTATCTTCATCAATCGAGTTGCCGGGATATGAAACTGCTTTTATATTAAATGCGGGTAATCTAAAATGTAAATTCTTGGAAAATAATAAAGCTCCAGCAACATTGAAGATACCATCCTTTGCCAAATTCATATTTTCCAATATAACTTGTAATGGATTGTCCTGCTCGTCTATTGTCTCACCAAATTCTTTTTGAAAAAAACGTTCAAAAAAAGGTAAATCAATATCAGAAATGGAAATCCCGTTAGCCGGTATTTCATCTCCGTGAATCAATCCTGCCGTTTGGAACATTCTTTGAATTTCTTCTCTGCTGGTAGCTTTTCGTTTATCACTTCCAGATTTTACCCAGATTACTCCCTTATTATCCATATAAGGTTTACTGATTCCATTGAGGACAGTAATAACCATTACCAATCCGTCAGGATGTGTGATATTTTCAGAATATGGATTAACAGAAGGGACAATTGATTGTGAAGCTGCATTAGATAACATTTTATTTAGTCTGCCTATATCTTCTGTGCTTAAGCCCTTTACTTCAAGCGACTTGTCATTAATCCCAATTAGTATTTTACCTCCGCCGGAATTACTAAAAGCAATGATTTCTTGAGCTAATGAATCCTGATTATGAAGATTTTCTTTGAACTGATGACGGCTATCTTCGCCTCTGGATATTATTTCTATTAATTCTGTGGTTTCCATATCTCGTATATTTCCTTACGTCGGTTAAAGGCATCTTCGCCTCCTTCCATTATATCAACAATTTCTTTTTGTAGAATAGAAGAATCAATGCTTCCAATTTTATTCTCAATTTTATCATCACTATATCTGCAGGACAGTATCTGCTCCGCATCACCAAGCACCGGAAAATTCGCATTATGAGTTGCAAATATAAATTGTATATTGATTTTAAGGTCTCGGATCAATTTAATAACATCTTCATAAATCGTTTGATTATCAAGATCATCTTCCGGCTGATCAATAATTATCAGGGCGTTATCTTGTTGATTGAGAATAAACAGAATAAGCGCAGACGCCCTTTGACCTAAAGAATGATGCTGTAACTCTTTATCTCGATAAAAAATGGTAAACTTGTTCTGGACCTGATAAGTTAAAAGGGTTTCGAGATTCTCCATAAAATACTCTACAAATGTTTCAGGTGAAGATCCAGCATTCTGCTTGGCATTGTCAAAATCCTTGTACATTGAACCAAAGTCAGAATATGTGTCTACTAAACCAGAAAATGTATTTTCTCGTATTTTGCTTCCTCGAAATGTGCTTTTGAAGAAATCCAGAAAGCCGGTTTTATCGCCCTTATACTTAGGCTTAATTTTTAATGATGAATTTCGATCATTTATAACATCAAGAAGTCCTTTAATTACTTGAAATTCTTCATGCCATAAGTCGTTTAGCTGTGATAAAGACTGTATTAAACCTTTTTCTAATGATGTTCTTTGCTCTTTTTGTTTTTTTAACGCTTCAAGCATTTTTCCGGCAGTATCTATCTTTGTTTTTAATTCCGGGTATTCTTCAAGATTGATTAATTCCCCGCCTTTCGCTTTCAATTCCTCTTCAATTTTTCTCCTTGTCTCGGCAAATTCATCTGTAAATTTCTTCTTAATGGATTGAAAATCTGTATTCTTATCATTCAGTTTATTTAGCACCTCTGTGGATTCTTTCTTAACATTGAGGATAATATCAATTGCCGATGTTATACCCGAATACATCTTGAAGAAATCCTTAAAAAAACCATCATTTTGTGCTGATTTGTAAGTCATGTGGTTTCTTATTGTATCTTCGTTTTCTTCAAGAAGAGAGGTTATACCATCAATAAAATGTTCCACATCATTCAACATCTGTTTCAGGTTTCTCTCATCAGTATTAAAATCTGTTTGCCGTTTAAATTTCTCTTCGACACCATATTCCTGAAATTTTTTGAGTCTGAAACTAGCGTCTTCTTTCTTCTGTTTATGTTCCTTTATCAGTTCATCAATATTGGAATTCTTTTGAAGTTTGGTAACTGCTTCAGAAACAGCTTGCTTTTGCTCTTCGATTTTTGCCCTGAGATCATACAAGTTTTCTCCAACAAGTTTTTCTACCAAATCTTTTTCAAAACCTTCGCCTCTTGAAGAAAGATCCTTTTGGCCAAAATAAATCGGTTTATAAATAATTGTTTCTTTTATTGAAACTCCAGGCTGCAATTTATCGTCAACATACACTTCGGGGAATTCATTCAGAATTCGTTTGATTTGAAACTCACTACCGTATTGATCTACAGCTGTTATTGTAGCTCTTCCACCACTGCCAAATGTATGTTGAATTAATCGATCCTTGTAGCTGACATCTGTTGCCTGTTCGCCCAAAGGAATATCCAAAACATAACGAACAGCTTCAAGAATGGAAGATTTACCGCTTCCACGAATACCAATTAGAGTATTTAACTCAGGTGAAAAGGGTATTGAATGTCCGCCTAAAACACCACCCTCAAAATCAATGCTTTTTATATAGGAATGTTTATACTTTTCCGGCTTTGCTGTTTTTATCCTGTTTTTATAATCTTTAAGGGCATATTTAACAGCCTCAAATGAAAAGTCCCCGATTTTGAGCCATGTTTCGCCGTCTTTTGCTCCAATTTCATCAATTGATTTACAATCAGATCCTTCGACTTCAGACGGATACCAGTCGTTAAGCCAGGATTTTACTTTGGTCCTGCAAACACCGTCCTTTTTATCATGGGTTCGGACTTTTTGAAAACCAAGAGTATGCTGTCGAACATCTGCATATCTTTTATCAGCAAAATCGCTTAATTTACCTCCCTTCATTTCCGCCCATAAGCCACTTCGTTGTTCCACATGGGCAAAGATCAGAAAAAAGTCTCGATTTGTTTTCTTAAGTTCTTCTACAACTTGAAGAATATTTTTATCGCTTTTACCATTTTCATTTTGATATTCCGAAGGAGATTTACCGGGAAACATGCTTGCTAAAAAGGGATTGATATAATCCTCGCCATTTGCCAGCCATTCATCAGAGAACACAATAAGTGTATGAATTCCATTGGAGCCATCATTGACAGATAGTTCAACACTCGGCAGCAGGAAAATATCTTCCGTTTTTGCTTTCTTTCGCAGATTAATAAACTCATCTTTATCGAATTTATTATGATTGGTAATAGCTCCTATGTTAATGGACTCCTGTTTTAACTTTTCAACATAGTTATTCAGGAAGGAGTTATCTTCTCCCGTATAGGAAAACTGCTTATCAGCACGGGTGTGAAGATGAAAGTCAGCTTTAAGCCAGATTGAGCCATATGTGAAAATATTTGTTCTGTTATTCATCATTGTTTCTTCCTTCTATTCATTCATCGGCTTGTATAAAAATAAGCTTTGTAAGATTTCTTACCTCAAAAAAAGGACTGTTCTCTTTTTTTTCTTTCCAATATTCATAGACAGAATCACCTGCGATGAGCGGTTCAAAAAAATCAACAATTCGGATGCAATGATCTTCTATGTATATCCTATCATGAAAAGAGGCTATCTCTTTATATTTCTCAAGTAAAAGCTGAATTGATTCCTTATATATCAATAAAACATTTTCATCATTTTTATATCTGTAAAAAAGTCTAACTAATAAAAAAAGCAAACTCTCATTCTTTACATGATCTATAAACAGAATTCTATTAATCATCAACAAAATTGTTTTATGGTTATTTATAGATGGATAATTAATCTGGTCGTCAATTATGTCGCTCATTAATTTCTCCAGATCAAAAATATCACTGCTAATAATTTTATTTTCTATATTTCCATTGGAATCTATAAATTTCTTTGATGTATTTTCAATTTCTTCCATAAATTGATTTGATTTTGTATCATTCAAAACATCTCTATTTGCTTTAAAAAATTCATAATACGGCAGGCAATTATTAGCAGGAATATTACCCCAAGAGTCTATCTCTGAATCAAAATGCGTATCAATATACTTTTGTATACTTTCCCATTTGGATACATAAGAATCAAAGATAGCTTTTAGACAAGTTCCTTTATCAAAATTTGCTCTGTTTAAAGCATTAAAATACTGTGACACCGGAAATTTTCCAGGGAAACTATTATCAGGAAGAGATTTTATGTACTCAATGCAAAGATTAAATAAATACTCAGATATAGCATCATCCGGTTGAACAAATAGCATGGCATTAAATAATAAGTTTTTTGAATACTTTCCCAAATCATTTCTATCAATCAAGGACACAACAGATTTCTTATGCTGTTTTGTAAGAAAACTAAAAATGCTTTCAGTTTTTGAATTTTCTGGTCTCAATATATCAGCACTCTGAACAGGCTCTTTTAATAATTCTTGCAATACAATCCGGAAGTGAGGATTAGATCTTATTGAGTACAATTCCAGTTCTTTGAATCTTTCATCCAACAGATATGATGAAATCAAATCTTTAAAGTCATCTTTATTGTCTATAATTGCTATTATCTGATTAAGAGGAACCCTCCAGCCCCAAACATTATCACGAAATGTCCAAAATTGAATTGCCGAAAGTTGTTTATGATTAAAGTCGGTATTCTTTATATCATTCCAAATATAGCGCCAAAAAGGAGCCCATTTACTGTAATCTACAATGCGCATTAATTCAGCGATAAGAAAGAATATCTCTCGGATACGCTTTTCTTTTGCACAGCCATATTCAAAATTATCTATCAATCTGAATAAAAGCTTCTCTTTATTTTGTAGACTGATTTCTTCGTTGAAAATAATGTCTTGCCCAAACTTTCTTAGGGATTCTTCTTCTGATGAACCACCCGAATACACCAAAAAATGACATATACCCTGAAACAAATTTTCTGTTATTAGTTCTTTGAAGAAATGGTAATTTGATAAAGCAGAGTCCCAATAACAGCTTTGGTGTTTAAGCAATAGGCCGCTTTCTTCAATAAGATAAAAATACTGTAAGGCCTTCCAATAGTTTTGTTTGTCTTTGGGAATTCCGCCAATGGATATAGTTTTCCCTTTATTTCTTAGTGAATCAGCTGGTTTCAGTTCAATATCATTTTTCTTCTCATGAAAATAATCTGTTATAGAACCTAACGAAATATAACTCTTGCTATTTAATAAACTGATTTCAGATTGTATATTGTCCCTTTTCTCGTGACGGCCATGAAGGACTAGGCTATAATTTTCCATCAGCCAAAGTTTTTCTTGCGGATTCGTTTCTTTTTCTATAGCTTGTTCAAGCAGTTTCTTAATCTGGATTGAAGCATCTTTATCATTTTTTTGGAATAAATTAATCAGAAAACATTTTTTTAACAACCATTGTCCTACACATGATTCACTTTCCTCTGGTTTCCAGCTTAAAAGGAAGTTTGACAGTTTTTCAAATTCCAGTCTGTTTGCATAAAATAATCCTGTCTGATAACTAATTTCATTCATGTATGAATCAATTTTTTGTGATTCCAGAGAAGAAATGGAAAGAACTTGTTTAATTTTAGTACACCATCCAGAAAACTGATCAAAATCATTATGAAGACGGTAAGTTTTTAGAACTAAAATTAAATAATCTACCCAGAGTAAGACTTTTTTTTCTTCATTAATAAAATCTTCTAATGGTAAATTTTGTAATTCCTGTTCAACTTCATTAAATCCATTGTCTGGGAAATAATAATGAGGTAACAATAAATATGTCTTTGAAAACAGTATACTTTTCTCTAATAATGCCCAAATATCATGATTATCTTTCCAATGTGATTTGATAGCTGGAAGCAAAACATTTGTAGCACGTACAATTCCATAAGGATGTGGAAGTCTTGGAAGAATATCTTCGGGGACGAGTATAGAATCTGCATTATCAGTTTTTCCTTTTAATTGAGAATCCCAAAAACTGAAATATTTGTCCCTTTGAAATTCAATAAACTCATCACTTGAACTAGAATTAAAATCTTCCTGGCTTCTTTTTAAATACTCAAAGAATTCCGTTAATGCTTTCTTTATTTCCCATTCCTGGGAGTCTTTTTTATTATTTTGCGGGTGATTATTCGCATATAGCCAATTATAAATATCTGATAAAATAATTCTAGTTATATTGTGATTTTTAAAATAGAGCTCGGTTGCTTTTTCACGACGAACATCAACGGGATCTGATACATCAATAAAGAATATTGGTAACGGTTTATTTATTGAACCATTTTTTTTAAGAAGATCTCTTACCCAATATATCCAACTTTTAAAGTTTGGATCATCTCCTGAAAAACCTATCATGCAGAGAGATTCTTGTAATACCTTGGCCTGCATAAATGTAGTAAAACCATAATGCTTATTTGGATAATTCTCATAATCATTTCTTGTTATAATATATTGATAGTCTTGGATCCCATCGAAATTATAACGATTGTTATCTCTTCTCAGACTACCATGTAATTTAATTATTCTTTTTCTTGGTGAATCCAATAATTCATCTGAACTAGTAACAACTTTCCATTGTGTCAAGTCCGTCGTTAATAATTCAGCCGCCTTTTCTAATGCTGAATCATAATTTGTTGTACAGACATCGACAAAGCGTAATTGCAAGAGTTGTTGATGCAACTTCAAATTTCGTAAAGACAAACTACTATCAATAGATAAAATATTTTCTTCAATATACTCAGTTAGGTCTTCTCTTCGTCCTTTATACCGGATATATTCTTCAGGTATATTTGTTACACCCTGTCTATTTATGATTCTTGATATTATCTCTTTTTTCTTTTCAAGAATTTTTTCTGATTTTGTTTTTTTGCATTTCCATCTATAGCGTTTATCCAATTTTATACTTTCAAGACTTGTATCTATTTCTTCCCGATACAACTCTTCAACCATATTAAATAACAATTGATTCCAACTCGGAAATCTCTTATCTGCATTTTTACTAAAACCGGAACCTATAAAAGCGGACATTTGGTCATTGTATAAATAACTGCAAATCTTAATAAGATTTTCATTGTTAGTTGTTGAAATCTCTGCCATAGAATCTCCTACACCGCCACCAAATTATCCCCAAGCAAATGTTTCAGGTTCCATTTAATGGTTGTATCCAAAGCTCTTTCAAGACAGATAAAAAGTGAATCCTTAAAACCTTCAAGATCTTTCAATGTTTCTTTTTCAATAGTCATTTCCAGACAGATTAAACATTCTTTAAATTTATCCTTTACTCTAAAAACAGCATTTTTGGAAAAAGTATCTTCCTTGATCTTTGAGTAATTCAGCATAAATCCGTTTTTCAATAATACTTCATCAAAAACCAAAGTTTCCTCTATCATGGAAAGAAACATTCCTTCCTTTTCATCAATATACTTATTTAAAAGTGCAAGGTTCTCTTCTTCTGTTTTCTCGGGATCGGGCGAAAAATCTACTCGAGGGAAATTGGATTTTGAAAGTTTGTATACTTTGAACCCTGCTTGAAAAGGATTATTTTCATCATCAAAAAGGGACGGATCAGATTCGGCTTGTTGCTTTTCAATCTTTTCAATTACTCGTTTATTTCTTTCTATTGTGATATCGGAAATCTTTTTATAACCTGCCTTGAACGCTTCAGATTTTTCTGAAGTAGTTTCTGGTAATTGGATAAGTATAAATTTTCGATCTGTGGAATTTTCTTTATTCAAATCTATTACGGAGTGTCCTGTTGTTCCAGAGCCTGCAAAAAAATCTAAAACAATATCACTTCTATCTGTACTTGAGTTTAAGATTTTCTTAATAATTTCTGTTGGTTTTGGATTATCAAAAATCTTCCGCCCTTCAAAAAGTGCATTTAATTCTTTTGTGCCTTTTTTATTCCCATCTTCATCAGTCCATAAATCAGAAGATTCCTTACCTTCTTCGTTAAGATAATGTTTCTGATATACTTGCCATTTTTCCTCATCCTTCTTTTTTACTTTTTTCCACACAATCATATTATTTGAAACTAATTCATTATATGTATCTCTACCACAAACCCAACGGCTTTCCCAACCTTCTGGAGCTAAAGGTAAAACATCATTACCATCTGGATCTTTTACAGGATAAAACATACTTGGTCGATCTTCTCTTCTATTTTCACCACCAGTTCTTCTTAAAGACCTTGTTAAGAACTTTCCATTCTCATCTTCTTCGTTATATAAAGCAATTTCATCTTTAGTCATTGGGAGTTTTTTTAATAATGAAGAATTATCCTTAGAATAGACAAGAATATAATCTAATTCTCTTGAAATACCACGACTACCTGTACCCATTCTTGTTCCAGTAGCTCTAGAGATATTTCCAATAAAATTATTCTCACCAAAAATCTCATCACATATTTTTTTTAAATGATGGGCTTCACAAATATCAATGCTTATAAAAATAAACCCATCTTCTTTTAATAATTGTCGTGATATCAATAATCGTGAAAATATTAAATTTATCCAGTTTGAATGATAACGTCCTGTCGAATCAGAATTTGAATCTACCTTTACTCCATTCTCAGTTATTCCAATATGCTCCCAATATTCTTCTTTGGATTCATCCCATTTATCGGAATAAACAAAATCCTTCCCTGTGTTATATGGAGGATCAATATAAATACATTTAATACGTCCACGATAAGCCGAAAGCAGACATTTCAAAGTTTCAAGATTCTCACCTTCAATGATCATATTGCCATCGGCAAATTCAGGATTAACACTTCGCTTATCATCATAAACCAGTGTTGCTTTACTGGGAGTAAACGCAGTCCTTTTGGCTTCACTCTTCCCGAACCATTTAAATTCAAATCGTTCTGTCTCTTTCACCAGATCAGGGTCAATTATTTTTTTCAATTCATCAGGATTCAGTTTCCCTTCAACCGTAAACAAATCTGGAAATAGCCCCTTCAATGTCTCAAGTCGTTCTTCATTTAAATCCGGTGTACCCATTGTTTTTTTATTTATTTCAGACATTGGTCAATTCCTCTGCTTTATTCTTGAAAGAGTCAAAATCCTTAATCGGAGCCATGTAATCCACTTTGGTTTCTATTCCTAATGCTTCAAAGTGTTTTACAGCACACTTTATCTTGTATATCTCATTTTCGGTTAATGCTTTACGATCGTTAATATCATTGGTTCCCTTTGTCTCAATAACAAAATAAAATTCCTGCTCCCGATCATCCCTAATTTTTTTCTTTTTGAGAACCAAGCCAAAATCAGGGTTATATTCCCCAGCCGGAGTTTTTATACGGTAAAAACCCGGAAGTTTCAGAAAACAGACCACTTCAGTATCCGTATCCGCGTCTCTAGCAAATCTTTGTTCATGTTCACTGTCCCAGATAATATGATCGTAAATTCCTTTGTTGGGAGTAGGCTCGGTTCTATAAGTATTCTTTACAATAAGCTCTTCGAACTTATCAAGCTCAAATCGTTCATTGGTAATCCTGTACTCAAGTGCTCGCAGCATTTCATCCAGTTCAATATTTCTGATTCGCTGAACAGCTTCCTGCAGGAATCTGGGAGGATTTTTGATGATTTCCTTTTTATTGAAAATGCCTTGTATGATTTTAAACACAGTAGGATAGGCAAGTGATGAGCTTTCGCTGATCTCCTCAACCAAATCTACAGGAGAGAATGCTATATTGGAGATTTTACTTTCTTCCCGATAATCCTGTGTTTCTATACCGGATTCCGCAATATCGTGAATTCGGCCTAAGGATATCTGTATTTTATGTTCAGGGATCGCGATCTCATTCAATGATTTTATTGATTCCTCAATAATCCTGTCCTCATCAAAACTGACAAGATATTCTGTTTTCCGGGACATTCTATTCCAGAATTCACGGAAAGACACACTGCTGAATAAATCTTCATTCCTGCGGATTCGTTTTTCCGAGGCTTTATCACCCTTATGATTATGACGTGTCTCTGCTCCCGCACTTGTTGTTCCGTAAACTTCTTCAATCTCAGATTGATACTGTGAAACAAAAGTATGATAGCTTTCATTCGGAATTACTGTTAACAGATTAATCTCTTCATTTTCGGGAGTCTCTAAATCATCATAGAGCCGTTTTCCTTTCTGATTTACACAAATCCGCAGCCCACGGCCTATTTCCTGTCGTTTCTTGATTTCACTATAGCTCTGGTTGAGGGTTGCTATATTGAAAACATTGGGATTATCCCACCCGACACCGAGGGCTGAATGAGAAAATATAAATTCAACCGGATTTTCCAAATCAAGCAGTTCTTCCTTGTCTTTAAGGATCAGGTCAAACAGTTCTTTATTGCTAACCATGGAACGTTCATTATCCGTAAAATCACCTTTCCCGGTTTTCGCAAAATAATAACCCTGACAATATTCAATCTGCTTATCTGTTGCGTCCTTTTTGTAAAACTCGGAATGTACTTTTTTAAACTGATCTATAAAAGACTGCTTTATTATTCCATCAGGTTTTATATAATTATCGACTCTGTCTATAAAGATTAATGACAAGCACTTGATTCCTTTCTTCCTGAGTTCTTCCTTCTTTCTGAAATGGGTATCTATTAACCAGTATAATTGTTCACTGAATATGGAAGAATAATCCTTTGCTTGATCTCCTTCATAAATAACTGCACCATTACTGAATTTTACAAAACCTTTTCCCCTAATCGGTTTGGATATTTGTTCAATTACATAGTCTTTATAAATTATATTCCCCGTAATCTCTTCAAGCTTTGCATTCTTTTCAAGTTTCTTTAATGGCCCGAATTTAAAGCCGGAAGCTGTTTGTTTCCAGGCATTAATAATGGCAACCGGGTCTTTTCCTTTTTGTGTTTTCACCTCCTTAAGCTCAATACGCATGGAGGCTTCATCATTTTTCTCGGAAACGGTCAGTACTTCGATCTTCTTTACTAGTCCCTGTTTATAACTTTCATAAGGAGTCAGTCTATATACAAGATTTTTTAATACTTTATGGGTCGCCGAATAGCGGATCTTAAAGAGTGGATTAATTGTTTTCAATCTTTCAATAGAATTCTCTGTATCCATCCCTTCCTGTGGTTCATCCATTATGACAATAGGATTTGTTCTTGCAATGGCTTCGATATATGGCATGTTTGAAAACAAATCCTCACGCTGTGCCTGATTTAATATCCTGTCATCTGAGTTGAATGACTGTAGAGTCATAACCATTATTTGAGGATTTTGTTCTTCGATAAAATTCATTACTTTCGGAAGCCGCTTACTGTCGTATTCAAAGTAATCTGGTTTAATATTGTAAATGTCTTCAAGCTGTTTCTCAAAAGTCTTAAATGTTGTAAGAACACCTTCTTTTATTGCAACTGAAGGAACCAGTATAATGAATTTGGAAAATCCATAGTGTTTGAAAAGTTCAAAAATCGTCTTTATGTAAACAAGCGTTTTACCTGTACCAGTCTCCATCTCTATACATAAATCATTCGAATCTGAAATACTGGCTGTTTTTTCATCAATACCGTTTTCAATTATTATTTGTTCAAGATTACTCTCAATTTCTTTTTTAGAAAGTGAAAGCATATTTGATCGTATTCCTTCAAAACAAGAATTATCAAATGTATTCCTTTCCTGACCTTTGAATACAGAGATTATAGAGTTGATCGCCTTTTGTTGATATTCAAGTTGTTCTAATTTTAATTCCATCTTCCTCTTCTCTTAGCCCGGCATGGACGCCGGGCTTCTTGGGCGCGGTGTTTTGTACACCTCATTTATGTATTTGTACCACATTTTTCTACTTTATGAAATTCTTGTCCGTAGAACGTCGTTTTCACCTGTTCGCCGTACTTGGCGTAAATACTGCCAGCGGAGCTGAATAGCAGTATTTATGACAAAGGTGAATCTGGTGCAAAACCTTGTTACCTGTAGATATATTTTTTATCCATGATGTGCTTCTACATAGCTTCTTAGAACATTGTTTATTTTGCTCTGATATCCTTTTCCTTCTTCTTTAA
>JAFGOZ010000007.1 GCA_016926235.1 Bacteroidales bacterium
CTTCTGACCGAAAGGCCCTTCATCTGTATTTATCAGAATGCAGGCATTTCGATACTGCTGCGAGCTATGTTTCCCTTTGCCTAATGTACACTTGCATAACTTATGCTCATCTTGATTTAAAGTTACTTTATACCGTACCATCGTTTTTGATGGCAAGTTAAACAATAATACAGACTTATTCAAGTTGACATGACACTAGTGTCTTGGATAAAACATTCGACATTTTATGTAATCAATAACATAAAAAGCCGACTACAAAATGCTTTATAACAACTACTTACAACCGATAAATTTAAAGTTTATTGCAAAATTGAGAATAAGAAAAAGATATTTTAAAAAAGACTGTAACCATTTGATTTTTCCCAACTATTCTATATTTTTTCACATTTTTCAATTTCGACATCTGAATAATGAGGCCATAAATTGCTTTTGTAATTATTACATACAAAATATTGCAACCTCAATCTCCAATCGTTTGGTTTATCAAGAATAATATCTATTATTTCAGCCTTTCCAATTAACCTGCTTTTTGTTGCTTTTGTTTCTGGATCAGCTTCTCTAACGAGAACATTGGCTTTAACAAATTGACCTATGCGAAAAGATGATTCGTTTTCGAATTTGCTTTTAAGCTCAGGTTGTAATTTCCCAAATTCTCTCCCGATTTCATATTCTTTCCCAGGCCCACAGTAGATTTTATCCAATTCAAAATCATACTCTCTCAAACCTTCTTTAGCATTATATTTCATTTTTCACCATTTAATGTTTGTATAATTGATAAAATTACCGGATATAGGTCTTGAATATACCAAAAGAATTATAATTTACTTATTGGTCTAAGTAAATCGATCATTTGTCTACAGTAATTGCTTGCAAGAATGTAATGTACCCATCAAACCGCCATATAACCACCATGTGAAATACGCAAATAATGCATTGTGAGCATTTAAAGTGAATAGAAAAAATTGACCAGTAGAATAGACCAAAAATATTAAGCTTATTGAGATTAACAGTTTAGCCATATTTTTCAAGTCTATCCTTTCTGTAGTTTTTTCTTTATTTATTCCATATTTAATAAACCTGAAAATTAATATTATATACAAAAGAAATCCAATTATTCCAGTTACCCATAAAATTCTAAATATTTCTCCTTCGAAATATGTTCTAACCTTATTGTCATCTTTTCTAAGTAATCCATTCTCGTCTACATAATAACCTGATTCTTCAGTTCCTAATCCATTCCCAACAAATAACATCCACCTATTACCAATAACATAATTTACTGATTCCATAAAAAAAGGATCACGACTCTCGGCTAAAGCCAATAAGTTACTTTTACCTGAAAAAAAATCTATAATAGTTATAAACCTTTCATTTTTAATGCCAACATGCTGTAGAAACATAAAAATAATTACAAACAAAACACCTAAACCTGTAATTATCCTAACCCAGAAATTCCTAAACGTAGATGAATTAAACAGATATACTAAAAATGAAAAAACAGAAAAAATTAACCCTTGACGTGAGCCGATATTTACAATAATAAGTAAAGTAAGGAATACAATTAAAAACTTAATAACGACCTCAAACCGTAATGAAAGTTTTATATATAAAACAACATTCAAAATTGCAACAGAAAAAAGTGCAATTTGCGGTTTATCTAACCCCATAAAACCAAAAATATATCCATAAGAATTATAACTAATATTTCGTTTTACTATGTCCGTTGAAACTATATTCAACCATTCTAAAACACCTACAAATAATAATAATAACCAAACAGTTAATAATACATGAAAAGATTCTTGGATACATATTTTATTGTTGAAATTTTTAAAAACAGAATATTTAAAGACAGAAACAACAATACAAGCTCTAACAATATGAAAAATAGCATCACTAATGTTTATTGTATTGTTATTAAAATAAGCATTTATAGTAGCAATAAACGGTAGTCCGACTAATAATATAATAGTACTATAAAAAATAGACCTTGGGAATAATTTAAGTTTAAAGGATTTAATAAAAATAGATCTAAAAAGATAATAAGCTCCAAATAAATCAATTAAATAAACAGGTCTTAAAAATGTAAAAATTGGAACTGGTAATAATAATGAAATAACAAACATTAAATATAACTTATCCTGAAATTTTCTTTTATAAAAGAGAAAGACAAAAAGAAAAATGGCAAATTGAAAAATAAAACTTACTTCGAAAGGATTCACGGTCTATAATTTATAGTCAATGTTATTTAACTAAAAAAATGTGGAAAATTCAACACTTAAATAAGTTAAGCAAATTTTTAGATTAAAATTATTTCATTAAATCTTACGTATGAATTTCGCTGGGTTCCCGCCCCACACTTCATTATCCGGTATCTCTTTTGTTACCACCGAACAGGCACCAACAATTGAATTTTCACCAATAATAACGCCTTTCAATATCGTAGAATGTGCGCCAATAAAGGCATTCTTTTTTATCACAACTGGGGCTGTTTTTGTATTGGCAATATCTGTTTTGGATGTTTGTCTGTTGGCAAAATCCAGACTATGAAAATCGGTGTCATAAATAACAACATTACCTCCTATTTTCACAAAATCACCTATTTCTATGCAGTTATGACAAACAATGGCAGTGGAGCTCATTCCTACGTTGTTTCCAATTTTTAAATTGCCTCGCTTACCAACAATAATAGAGCAACGATGAAACCGTCCTATGGGATTAGACATTTCCCGGTTATTCATAATAAAATTGTTACCAACTGAAAATTTGCCGCCCAAACCAACATTTATTTTAGGTACGCCTTTACTTTTAAAAGAACCGAAAAAAACTCCATTGGTATATAACAACCAATAAGTTCTTAAGAAATCGAATGGGTTCCGTAACTTGTTAAGCAATAACCTGAGACCTTTTACCAATAATACAATTACTCTTTGCATGGGTAAATAATAGAATTATATGCATTCATTAATTGCGCTTCTATCTTTTTCTTATCATGTCTTTCCATTGCTGCATGTCGTGCTTTTTGGCCAATTTCAAGGTATTTTTCAGCAACAAGAGAAAAATCGTTTATTATATGGGCTAATTCGAAAACTCCGTTAGAGGGGACAAGCATACCTGTTTCACCGTTTTTTATCAAGGTACCTACTCCGCCAACATTACAAGCAATTACAGGTAATCCAAGCATTTGAGCTTCACAAACACTATTGGGGCTATTATCAATATATGAAGGATGTACAAACAGGTCTGCGTCTGAGAGAAGTTTAACCAATTGGTCTGAAACTTGGCTACCCATACAAATGATATGATTATTTTTGTGTGAAATTTTTAATTTTTTCTCAAAATGTCTTAACAATAGGTCATCATCTTTCAAACCTACAATTTTCCATTCAAAATCTACTTTGGTTACTTTTTTAAGTAGTTCGGCCGTTTTTAAAACCACATCAATTCCCTTATAAAGAGTGGGAGAAAGAGTTGAAACAATACTAATCACCTGATTAGGCTGTTTGCACTTTCGCTTAACATTGTAAAACAATGGCCGTAATACTTCATCAACATGAAAATACTCAGACTGTGGGGCCAGCAATTTACTAACTTGCCTGTCCCATTGGGTACGACCCATAACATACCTGGAATCCAAAAAGTGTTTTTGCTCCCGAATAGCCTGATTCGTAAATTTTTGACACCCAAAAAAAGGGCTTGATCCTTTCAGATTCTTAAGTACATATTGCCAACTACATAAAAAGCCATATTTATCAAAGCCTGCCGGGTAATATGCATTTTTAATTGGATTTATTAATCCCTGCAAATGAATAATAACAGGAACTTTTGTATGTGATTGAATTAATCCAAAAATTCCTTCTGTTCCAAAAACATGAATAACATCCGGTTTAAAATGTTCAACAACCTTCATTAATTCAGGTACAAATTCATTGGCATTTTCTATTGAACCTGCTAAATTATTGAATATTGTTTTTAGCGGTTTGTATTTCCCAGAGGCACGTTTTATAGGGTAATAGGTTCTTCCATTTTGCTCTACACGGCCATTGTGATTTGGATGAAAAAAGGAGACTGCCAGCTCAACTTCATTTTTCTCTCTTAAAAGTTTTTCCAGCGAATCTATCCACCCGCCACCATGATAATTATGGTTTCCCTGTTCGTAAAGCGATGTGGTATTTGTAAACCAAAGGACCTTCATGTGTATAATACTTTTTTAACTATTATTTCTTTACCTTGGATAAATCAACTATTCCACAGTCCAACCACATTACCGCTCATTATTTTTTTGTATTGAATACGGAAAAGAATCATACAAGGTAATGTTGTAGTTAATGAAGCAGCAACAACACCTGCTGGACCAAAATCAAAATATTTACAAAAAAGAAAAGCCAAAGGTATTGTAAAAACAATAGAAAATATGGCGGTATAAAACTGTAACTGAATTTTCCCCGTTCCATTAATAAACGTATTAGGAGCTAAGGCCAGTACATTAACAATAAAGTAGAATGCCATTACAATAGTAATACTTATAGGCACCTTCACAGCTTCACCTATCCACACCATAAAAACCTTATCTGCAATCAACAACATAAATAAACAGACAGCAACAAATATAATAGCTAAAAAATCAAGCTTTTTCATCACACCCCGAATCCATCCCAAATCCTTTCGATAATAGGCATCTGTAATAGCTGACCAAAAGGGAGCTACTATAATACCAAAACCCATAGAAACCAAAGAGAAATATTTATACGCAATATTATATGCAGTAACCTCTTCAGGCCCATAGAATTGCGTAATTAGAATGTTTGATGTTGTAAAAAGTATTATTGCTGCTACTTGTACTATAAAAAATCTATACCCCAGCCCCATAATATCATTGAGCAGTTTAAACCGTACAAATCCAATTGAAGGTGCAAAGAAACGATATGTTTTTGTGTAGAAAAAAAGTGAAGAGATAATTAATATCAAAATTGGAGCCAAGCCAATCACAACTCCCAAATATATTAATGACCCTTTAGTTGTTTGGGTTAATATAAATACTATCGATAACACCAACACTTGTCCCAACATATCAAAAAAAGCCGATTTAGCAGGCTTCTGATCAGCAATGAGCACGGTATTAATGGTGCGCAATACCATTTGCAAACAAAAGAAACTAAAAACAACAAGAGCCAATAACGAAAGCTCGGCAGCCATTTCGGAAGGTGCATTAAGAATCAAACTCCAGTCCAAAAAGTAATTAACCACAAAAAACAAAAACCAAACAATAGTAAATATGATACTTAAAACGGCATAAGTAGTGCTAACATATTCGCGCGCCCTCTTTAAATCCCCTTTGGCTTTTGCTTCAGCAAATTTATTACGCAAACCATTCCCAAAACCAATATCAAAGAAACTAAACCATGCCACAATAGAGCTTAGGGTTAGCCAAATACCATACTGGGTTGGATTTACATAATGAATGGTCATTGGCACCAGCAAAAGATTAACCCCAATACTAACACCCTTAATTAAAAACGATGCAAAGATATTTTTCTTGGCAGCAATGCTTCGTTGATGCCCCTTTGTAAAGAAAGTTGAAACAATTTGGTTAATTTTAAGAACTGCCTCTTTCAAAATAAAACTACTTTTTAGATAATAAGATCCTATATTTAAGAATATTTTACTCAGCTAATTTCTTGGCTATCAGAAAACCCTTGGTAATCGCCCAGACCATTTAATTATAATAAAACCTTTAAAACCCTCCCTGTTGGTGCGAATTGGCAATACGTATTATGGCTAATAGTTTGCGGGTTAATCCTTCCCACTAAATGAGCATTGTTTGGTCCACCCCACTCCGGGCATAGCCGTGAAACTTCGGCAACAGCTCAGTCGAGCACGAAGTCGAACGGACCGGTTATTGGGAGGTTTGTCTCCCCCCGGTTGCGTGGGGCTTACCGGGGGTTATGAAAGTTAAACTCCTCCGGAGTTAGTCATCAGGCTTACAAAAGGTACTCCGTTGCTGGTTACTCATTTCTTCGCGATAATTGACTTCGTCGATCTTCGATTCTTTGCAAGCAAAGGGGCCAGGCCGAGCGGACTTCGTCGATCTTCGATTCTTTGCGCTCCCGATGAACCGGGATTTCGTAAACTCAAAAAGCGACCAAGCCGAGCAGTAATCAGTTATCAGTTTACAGTTTAAATTACCCATCAGCTATGCGTTACGAGTTATTAGCTGCTTATTTTTCCTGTCAGCTACGCGCTACGCGCTACGAGCTAAGTGCTACGGGCTATCAGCTTCTTAGCCCTTACCGCTTAGCTCTTTGCCTTTTGCTTTTTCCTATCAGCTACGGGCTATGAGCTAAACTTCTTTGCGCTTACCACTTCGTCCTTTGCAATAAAAAAGGTTACACAGAGTTTCACAGAGCAGGCATAGAGGGGCACGGAGGATTTTTCGGTTGCGGTGCGCTGCACCTTGGTGGGAAATTTGATTCTCCTGGCTACAAACATTTCGGTGCGCTGCACCTTTATTCATATTTGAACCTAAAGTTTTCAGATCATCTTATTTGCTTTGCGCGACCCATTTATTTCTCGCAAAGGACGCTAATTTTATATTTCTCGCAGATTCTTTGTAAACAAAGCGGCAGAGCCAAGCGATTGCAGATAAATCACGCAGATGATCGCAAATTTTCCTGGCTATAAGCTATCAGCTATGAGCTACGTTTCCATGTCACCCCTTTCGGGGTTTCGGTTTTCCCGGGCTTTATTTCTATAATAGTGTCACCCCTTACGGGGTTAAAAATCCGCATCGTTGTATTTCGAGGAATACGAATTTCGCTTCGCTACATGTCCCATTTCTTCGCGATAAATCGCGAAGCTACATTTGCTCTTCGCCCTTTTCCTGTTTCCTGTTCCGCTTAACGCGGAATTCCACTGCGTTCCATCTCCCTTCTCCCATTTTCCTTTTCTTCCTATCAGCTACGACCTACATGCTAAAAGCTACGTGCTACGTGCTAAAAGCTACACGCTATCAATGAAACACCAGTCCCACCTTAAGCGAGAGCAGGGCATCACGGGCGCCAGCTTTATCGTTCCAGTGCAGATAGGGGCCAGCGGCTGCGGTAAGCGAAACGCGTTGTGCAATGGGCACACGGGCGCCGCCGCCCAAAAAGACAAACGGTCCTGTTTTGGCGGGTTCGCCGGCAATGGCGAAGATCACCCCGCCATCGAACATAATAAAAGGATTCACACATTTCATCTTAAAGAAGTAACGGGCATCGGCATACAATGGGGCCACCGACCCTTCGTAA
>JAFGOZ010000566.1 GCA_016926235.1 Bacteroidales bacterium
GTTAAGCCTTAACTGTACTGTAAAAACCTATCAGCCAATTTAGTAAAAATTTGGATATCCGGGTTGTTTGCTTTTCAATTTTTATGGGTATCGCACTGAAATTGTGTTGCTGGTAAATAGACAGCGTATAAATGGCATAGCTAAGGCAGGAATGAAGTATGATCCAAAGGAATGGAATTGCAGTGATCTTTTTATAGATGGTCATTGCAATCCATTTTCCGAAAGGTATGAATATATGGTTAATGCATCAGGTTTTATCATTAGGGCCAAAGTAACTTTTGACCCCGGGCAAATTAGAATGAATATGGTGTTAGAGTAACTTCATATTAAATCCAGTACTAACTTTCCTTTCCTGTTTCCTTCCTGACTCCCTCCCTAAGCGAAGTTTGCAACCATAGCCGCCAATTTAAGCGGTGCTCACGCCTCTACAGGGCTTATATTCAATGAAATGACTTAACATAGGGCGTTGCCCTATGCTATTGCTGATGCCCTTTCAGGGCAGGTATTTATATGGTATTTGAGCCCTGAAAGGGCGTAAGCAACTAGCCCAGGACATCGCCCTGGGTCCTATTTGAGCGATAAAACCCAAGCCCTGAACCGACGTAAGGAGCTCACCGAAGGCAAAAGGCGTAAGCAATTGATCAAAGGCTTAAGTTGACGGCTATGGTCAAAGACTTTGCCAAACTGGGGGGGGATACGGAGCGATTCACTATCAAGCCACACGGCACTTGATGCGAGCCACAACCTTTGAATAATCTATTAAACCCCAGTTTTATATATTGGGCAACGTTAGCTATTATATCTTATAAAATCAATTTTTAATTCTTTTCTTATTAATTTTCTGAATTTTTCTCCAATATCATTGTTGGCTGCTGCAATTATTCCCCTTGAATATAAATCCCAATAATTATCTTTTTCCATTGATGTCGAAACATATCCACCGGCTCCTTTCAAAATAACGAAACCGGGAACAATATCCCAAATGTTAGTACAAAAATTGTAGAATATATCAAATTGTCCTAAAGATAATGAAGCTAATGCCATTTGTCCACTACCCAACATTCTAATGGCTCTACAATTTTCAGCTAAAGAATCCAAAATTTCTATTGTAATATTCCTATTATTTCTATCGCTTGATAAATGTGTCATTAAAATACAATCTTTCAAATCAGTTATTGTATTTTCAAGTTTCAGTTTTCTTTTAACACCTGATTTCAGATCCAAACAATATGACTCAGCGCCATCAAGTCCACAATATAATTCTTGTGTAGTTGGGTTGTATAAAACCCCAAGTATAGGGCTACCATTTCTTATTAGTCCAATTGAAACACAAAAAAATGGAAAATTATAAGCAAAGTTCAATGTCCCATCAAGTGGATCAATAATCCAAACAAACTCGTTCTCATTTATAATTTTAGCGACATCATCCTTTGATTCTTCAGATATTATTCCATCTTTTTTTGTTGTGAAATCATCTTTTATTGCTCTCCTAATTATTTCATTTGCTTCAATATCAGCATCAGTTGGGAAATTTTTAACATTAGCATTTCGCACACTATTTTTGTAAAGAGTATGATTAAAGTATCCTAGTATCTTGCTTCCTAATATTTGCGCCTGAGTTTTAGCAAAGTCATATCTTTTTTCAACTTCAGTATCTATAAGATTGACCTTTAACTCATAGTACTCTATATGTTCTTTTATAGAATCTTTTATCCTTTCTATTGAAAATTCATCATTCTTCAATAATTTTTCCCTAGAAAAGGCAATTTGGTTAAACTCTTTGTAAATATCTTGAATTTCGATATTATCCTCTCTAAAAATGATTACAGGTTTATTTAGTGCAAGAGCAGTTGCAAGTTCAAATTTTACATATTCCGAAGGAGTATGTGGTTCTTTCTCCGTCAAGATAGTAATGACCAATTCCAGTTCAGCAATTTTTTGGGTTATTCCTTCTCTGATTTTAGGGATATACTTAGCCTGATATATCTCAATATTAAGACTTACAATTATCTCTTTGAATCTGTCAACTAATATTTCATCAATTGAATCAAAATTAGAACTTAAAAATGCTTTCATGGTTTTATTTTTTTAATGTTGCCAACGTTTGATGGTATGGTATCGTGCGGGATTACAAGGCGAAAACTTATCAATTTACACGACCTTTTTTACGAGTTAAAAACCTTTGAAAACAACTGAACAGAGGACGAAGGACGAGCTCGCCGAAGGCAAACCCTCATGTACTATCCCATGTGTTAGCGGAAGGTTATTTATTTTCATTTAGAAGTGCATATACATTCTTAACAATATCCTTTTCCAATTTCTTACATCCTCTGGGGCTATATTCATATAGTAAAGCTCTCCTATGCCTCAAATCAAAAGGAACATCTTCAATATCTTGAGCAAGCAATAAAACTGGTTTATTTAAGGTATGTGCAATCCCAACCTCATAAAATACATTAGGATTTCTGCCTGTTAAGTCAGCTACGATTATTCTTGCGCGCTCTATACTTCTTCCAATATCTTCCATAATGATATTTGACCCAAAAACATCATCCCCTCTTTCGCAGATTAGTTTACATTCATTATCTATTGAAGGCTTGACAAAATCTTCATAAACAATATTTAAATCATCTTTACCAAAAGGCATTACAATAAAACAAAGTTTTTTATCTATTAAAATTTTAGTCTGATTGTCCTGAGGTTGAGATTTAAAGGCATCAACTGCCTTCTTCAGCATTGAACTTATTTCAGCTATTTGATTATTATCTAATTTTTCAATGGTTAATCCAACAATTTGCTCATCTTTATCATAATCTTCTTTTAATAGTAACTTTTCTTTTTCAATTAGATATAAATCTTTTATCAATTTTTCAAGTGAAGGCTTATATTTTTCTGAGGAGCTGAAATCTATGTATAGCTTTGATTTTAATGGTATTGGAATGTCGCATTGTTTGTATAAGACGGGAATTATCTTTACTTTGTTAGAATTCAATTCCTCATACATTCCAAAATTATATTCTTGTTTTGTCCATTCAGATGAAAAATAAGCAGGAGACATAATTATCAATATATATTTGGAATCTCTCATTGCCTGATTCATTGAATCAGCAAAAGATTCTCCAGGTATCATATTCCATTCATCCAACCAAATGGTTAAACCATTTTTAATTAAATCATTTGCTAGTTTTCGTACAAACTCTTTATCTTTTGATGAATGACTAATGTATAAATCATATTTCATGGCTTAATTTTTTAGGTTCTGCCTTTGTAACTTACTACTAACTATTTAGTATAGTTACCTAAGGTAAGTTTATTCCCCCAATAGCCTTAATTCACATTAAATCAATATCCCCGTCAGCGTTCTCCAGCGAACGGAACTTTCCCAGTAATTTCTTTTTGTCTTTTTTCATTGCTTTATCTTCAATCAGCTTTCAGTTCCAGCTGCCATACCCATCTTTTTCCCGGAACAATGCTAAACCACTTTGGCAGCTAGAATTTTCCTTCACCTGAAAAACCCGAACGCTGTTAACCGCAATGTAAAAAACTATCAACCCAATTTAATAAAAATTTGGATATCAAGGTTGGATACTTTACAATTTTATTACAATAACATTTGAAAAAACAGATAATTATTAATTGGTTTTTACAATTAATTCAATTGAGCTGGATTAGAAGCATTCCAATTGAATTCTTTATATATTGCTAATATGCAAATTAGCACAATGTCACCGGCTCCAAGATGTAATCAGTTCGAGAAGAATCTCCATCTTAATATCTAATAATTAAGTGCTTATAACAACATTTTATCTTCGACAATCCTTGACTTTGCTCCTTTTATTTTGTAAATTTAGTATACCATTTAAACACATAAAGATATGACAATCAATGACATACAAACCGGTGATACTTTCCTTGTAAAGAGGAAAGCATTTCTTTCTAAAATGATTTGTAAAGTAATGAAGCGTTGGGGCAAAAAGAACGGTAAGGATACAAGTAGGATTTATTCACATGCCGCACGCTTTATTTGGTGTTTTGGGGATCTATACCTATATGGGTCAGTCGAAAATGGATATAACCCTATTTCATTTAAAAAACACTATGATTTTAATAATGATGACTTTGCTATTATGCGTCGTAACACCCCATTGACTGAAGCTGAAAAGGACCAAACAGCCAGGTATTGTTTGCATCTTGATACAGTTTCATTGTCATATCAATATTGGAACTTCATCCAATGGCTTCTAAAGGTTTATCTAAAAATCAATTTATTTAAAAAGGATTCAGAAAAATTTACTTATTGCTATGAAGCTGAGCGATTAGCTCGAAAAAATCTGAATCCGGACAATTATGCGAACGTATATATTACTGATATTTATGAATTACTGTACGATCCGAATTATCATACAGAGTATTTCAGCAAACCATGAATAATTGAAGTTTTCGCTACTATTTGTCATGAGTCCCTTTCAAGTACCTGGTAATTTCCATAATGGCATTGATAGCACCTTTATCATCTTTCTCTGAAAAATATGAACTGATTTCTGAGAAAATATTGCTACTTTTATTATTAGGCATCGAGATCAGTTATTGTTATTCGTTGCTTTATATACTCTGATGTTCAGATTTATCTGAAATATCCTGATCCTTTTTTATCTACTTTTATTAACTTTTATTTTACTTGCGAAACTTCAATTATTTACAAATCAAAAATGGAATCTGCAATAACAATTAAGGAAAATAAAAGACCGGATATTTGGCGTCAGGATCTGTGTAATTATAAGTATAGTTTGTTTATGCTTCCCGAATGGATTGAAGCAATTAACAATGAATATTTCGAACCGTTGTATATCGATTTTTATATCAATAATGAAATAGTTGGAAAAATTGGTGGCTTATTTCGTAATTCAAAATCACTTTTTCAGAGAAAACTCTTCTTTTATTCAACCCCGGCAGTAAAAATTGAATTGTCTGATAATAATATTACTAAATTTTGCATTAAAAGTTTAATTAAATATGCCAAATCGAAAAAAATAAATCGATTGGTTATATGTTCCTATGATTTATCAATCCCTTTTGAAAAAGGAGAAATATGTGGATATGGAAAATGTAAAAGAGTAGAATTCATTGTTAATCTAGATCTTAATAAAGAAGAGATACAAAAGAATATTTCCCGCAATATTAAAAGACATATTTAAAAAGCTGAAAGTGAAGGTTGTAATTTTTTAATATCTGATTCTGAGGAATATCTGAATAGGTTATTTGATTTATTGAAAGAAACAAAAAAAAGGAGATTATTAAAGGGATACACGAATTATAATCCATTTTATTTTCCATATTTTAATGAAGATTCCTTACGGAAGCTTTTAAAAGCGAAAGTTGTTAAATTGTACGTTGTAAAAAAAGATGATATTGTATGGGCTGTGCAGGTGGTATATGAATATGATCATAAATCATATGGTTTATTTGTAGGCATTAATCAAGAAGGATATAATTATGGTATTCCTTCATTTATTGATTTAGGTATAATAAATGATTTAAAAAATAATGGCTTTCATTATTTTAATATGGGAGGTGTTCCAACTGATAAAACTCACCTTGGTATTGCATCTTTTAAAAAAATGTTTGGAGCAAGAGAATGTTCAAGCTCATATGGATCAACCAACTTTCTATTGTTTCCATATACAATCTTAAATCCTTTAGTGACGCTCCTAAGGAGATTTTCTGGTAGTGCAGCATTGATTTTCGTAAAAAGAAACTTAGGATTAGAATAGTTGATCCTTATTAACCCTCTGACGGCTACAGTAATATTTCCCCTCGCTAAGCGAAGTTTGCAACTTCGCTTCATAGAATTAATCTTCAACTACCTTTTTAAACCGTTATACAAGGCAAATAAATATCTATTTGTATGTTGTTTTGCATCAGCATGAAAACGATTTAATAATTGCATATTAAATGAATTAAAATAGCATAATTCACAGGTAGTTGAAAACTACAAATTAAATAAGGCGAAGTCGAAGACTTCGCCTAGCGGGGGAGTACCCTTTTTCTTTTTTCTCAGGCGCTGCACTCTTATTTACCGAAATGTTGTATTCTTATTTACCATTTTGCTGTATTGTTATTTACATCAAGTGCTGTACTTTTATTTACCGATTACAGGCTAATGCCACAACTATTAATTTCAATATACAATTACAATTTCATCCTACCTATTCCCGTTTATAATTAATAATTCTTTTTGACTTTTCTTCAAAAAGCAATACACTTTTAGTATTTTGCATGACATCAACTCCTAGTACAAAACCTGTCCCATAAATTTTGAAAGTTTGCTTTCCAGAAAATACAGTTATCGTAGTCACCATTACTGTTCCACTTGCACTTACTAAAAAATAATACTTTCCGGTAGTTAATCCAAACTCCTTATAATTAGTAACAAATGGAATTACATCCCCATCGATATACCAATCTGCGTCAGTTTTTCTATAATCAAACATTTCATCTGAAGTAAAATCAAAATAATTGGTATTTTTTGATAGTGCTACAAAATATATATGTGCTCCAGTATTTAAGCCGCTACCTGATTGTAAACGAATCATGGTTTTCATATCGAAATTAGCAACCAGTGTTCTGTCACCATTTGCAGTAAACGAATAGGTTGCATCTGTTGAAACCTGAGTTCCATTTTCTGTCCAGTTAGTAAATGTATATCCGTCTGCTGGTGTGGCTCTTAATAAAACGGCCTGACCATAATCGTAAGTGCCTGCACCAGTTATTGTTCCTGAATTTACAGGGTTAACGCTTGCTGCTATTGAATACGAATTGAGTGAGAAATCAGCAATTACATCCATGTTTTTACTCATGATTATTTTATTATTATGTACATAGGATGCATCTGTACCACTCCATGCTGTAAATTTGTAATTAGAACTGGGATTTGGTGACAAGGTAACTTCAATACCTTCTGGATATGTACCACTGTTTGGTGATAAATCTACAGTTCCGCTACCAACTGGCAGAATATTAATCTTTAAGGAATATTCTGGATTTTCATCCTTTTTGCATCCTACTGTAAATACTATTAAACATGTAAAGAATAGGCATGCAATAATGTGTTGAAATTTAATTATTTTTTTCATTTAGTTCTAAATTTAGGTTAAACATTTGTTGAATTATATGTTGGTAAATTATTAAGTGCTTTGCGTTTATAACCGCTAACAATTTAGTATTCTTACCTGAGGTAAGTATATTTTCCTTAACGCCTCAATTCATATTCAAATCAATATCCCCATCAGCGTTCTCCAGCGAACGAAACTTTCCCAGTAATTTCTTTTTGTCTTTTTTCGCAGCCTTATCCTCAATCAGCTTTCAGCCCCAGCTGCCATACCCATCTTTTTCCCGAAGCAATGCTAAACCATCCTGGCAGCTATAATTTTCCTTCACCTGAAAAACCCGAGCGCTGTTAAAAGCAATTAAATTATGTGATAGAGAACTTGATTTTATTTGGATTCTTATTATACTCTTTTACTGCTTGTTCAGCCTTAAGCATTCCATGATTGAATCTTCGTTCATAAAGCATATCGTTTGAAACCAGGGGGTCTCCCAAGGTGTTGCTACTTGGCTGGATGATGATTGAATTGAAGTGTTTTAAAAGTTTACCTTGCTTTTTATTCTCGAAATCATAGTCATAAATTTTAGCCTCTGGACAGGTCTCATAAATTTGCTGTAACATGTAATTCTTATCAATGAAGTTATTAATATCATTGTTGAAAATCTCACATAAAGCAATATCATTTAACGAACGCAAGGCAATTTGAGCTATGTTTTTATTTTCGTAATCTTCAACTATTATGTCTCCAGCACTGCAATTGATAATTATTATTGTATATTCCTCATCTGAAAGATTACAACAAATTTCATTAATTACATCTCCCAAAGGTGAAACATTCCTGATTCCACCATCTACAGAGTGTTTCTTATGTCCGGCGTTAATTGTTATTGACTCGATTGGATTCCAGACAATTGGCATAGTTGTAGAAGCAAGTACACCATTTGCGAAATCTAAGTCTGTATTAAAATCTGTATGTTTTGATGAATAATATACCCCATCATTTAGTGATACAAAACCACACATATAAATGCAGTTCCTAATGTTCTTTATGCGTGCGAATTGAATGAGTTTCTTCTTAAGAGGAGAATTGTCAGCTACAGACTTAAAGCTTGAGAAATCGTCCTTAAAAGATTTTATAAATGATTTGCGGTTGAAGAATAATCTTAAAAGAATGTTTTTTGTAGTTCTAGGGAATAGCTTTTTTACAGTATCCCAATCAATACACATTTCTAATTCAGGATTGGGAATACCATTTCGTGGTTTTGTATCTATTATATCGGATGTATAAATCTCTTCAACTCCATTACTTGCAACATCTCTCCAAAGTTTATATAATGAATCATACTTCTCTGAGGCTACTAAAAGTCCATTCAATGACCCAACTGATACTCCCGCAACAATATCGAACTTCATATTTCCATCACTATCAGGAAATAGTGAGTTCCAATTATTTTGCAAGTAATTTATTGCACCAACTTGAAAGGCTCCTTTGAAACCTCCACCACTAAGAACCAAAGCAGTTTTACTCATGGGTTAACTTTATAATTATGATTATTTACTGCACTAAATATCATTATTACCCCTTTTGGTTATAAATTATACTACATCCTAAGTTTTTACAATCTTTATCATAAAAGTTAACAAGTCTATATCTTTATTATCTGGAAAGCTTTTTCGGTCATTATTACCCCAATCAAACAGATTAGTAATACCACCCCATAGTTGTTACAGGAAGATAATATCCCCCAATTATTTAAAAGCTACAACTTTGCAATATGTCCGGTAATGGCCCCATAACAGATACTTTTGTGGTAAAACAAACACTAACAGAGCTATTGGAATATCCTGGCGAAAATGTAGGATGATGGAGAAGTAAGTACTAAATTTACAACATATACCGATCAAAGTCAAATATTTAATCGGAAATATTTGAAGCAAGGTTTATTGTAGTTGATCCTTATTAACTTGTTTTTTACCTTATTCTGGAAGCAATCCATGCCGGACCCCAATCAGGACATAGCGGTAAAGCCAGTTCTTGTAAAGCATATATAATCAATCCATACGAATATGTTTCATTTTTTTGAGCCTTCAGTCTTTTTGTTCTATAATTTTTAATGTATAGTCTAATACATTATCCGTATTGGTAAAATTTTCTTCTTCAATGGGATAGTCGGGAATTACTCCTCTTTGTGAAGCATCTCCATTGGGTCTTACTCCCAACGCCTTAGGATAGACAACGTTCCATTTTGTATTGGGTAATTCAAATGAATGCACGGCACCATATGATGAGACTACTTCTGCAGTCTCCTCCCCGATGATTTCCCCAAAGTTGTAATCCTGAATGATTGAAGCCACACTGGAAGTATTTGAATAGGAATACCGGTTTATGATCACAAATACTTTTCCCTTAAATCGAATTGAATCCGGATGTGGATTTATTTCAGGTATTTGAACATCAAAACGAGTTCCATCCTCCAGTGACAAAATTTGCTTTTTTAATTCCTGATGTTCGGGAATATCGTTATTCTTCCAACATTCTTTGGTAATCTGACTTGTTTTGACACTGAATTTTGAAGTAAACGAAAAAGGTTTGTCGGCAAAGTAAGATATCATGTAATCACTGAATGAATTATCTCCACCCGGATTGTATCTTAAATCGATAATCAGACTTGTTGCATTCATTTTGTTGAAAAAGCGGAATGCAGAATCCGTAAAATGACAGAATTCTGTATTATCGAACAGGGCCGGATTTGAAGGATCAAACGGGATGTCATTCAAGAAATGGCCGGGATGCAGATAAGCCACGTCATTGATCATTGCAAATCCCCGCTTGAACTGAAGTAATGATTTTTGTGTTTTCATTTTTTCTGCATACGCCTTTGCCTGTATTGAGGCGATGGATAGATTTATTTCCCGGCCATCAGGTTTTCGGATCTTCAGGGTAAACAGGTCCTGCCTGTCAAAAAAGAGCCAATAAAGAACCGCAAATTCTTTCTGCTCTATATGTGAATTCTTATAATAATCGGTTGGCCCCGATATATAAGCATACATCTTTCTCAAAGTTTCATTGATGGGAACACCATTGAATGACTGTATTTCATCATTTTCTTCTATCAGTGTATTTTGAGAGAAATTGGCCCTTACCAAAACTTTTCCGTTTTTAAAATAAACCCGCAACGGGAAAACAGTACCGTTGCTATTCATATATTTTCCATAGTATTCATCCCAGGGATAACCCAGATAACAATGACTCATATTTGCCGAAGCCACATAAGGCTGGAGCAATCTAAAAACCTCCAAATCGGTGAGCGAATCGCTCAATGCGTTCATAATTTGATTATAGGTACTATCTAACCTGGCTTTTGTCGTTAATGCGTAAAAGTTATAATTTGAAGCCTCCATGGCATTCCGCAGGTATTCCAGATCGGCTTTAACTTCCTGTGATGAATATTTTTTAATAGATTGGGACGATATCAGATTTGCTGAAATACAAATGATGAAAAGTGATACGGATAGTTGTTTTTTCATTGGATACTGATTTAGAAATTCTATTGACTTTGTTTTA
>JAFGOZ010000567.1 GCA_016926235.1 Bacteroidales bacterium
ATTATAAGCGAAAATCATCCGCTCAGGTAAAAGCTTCGTGGATGTTCCATCTGACCATTAAAAATAAATTATAAACAGATGAAAAATTATTGAAAAGTAAATCTGAAATCGGTGATATTGCAAGATCCGTTGAGGAAGTAATAGAAAACCTCAAACTTAGTATTGATGTTGCAAATAAAGTCAGCAATGGATTCATAGGATTTGAAGAAAATGAAATATCAGGAGAAGGTGATCTGGATAACGCTCTAAGAAATATGGTCACGAAACTCAAAGAAGTGATTTCAGAAATAAGCAGTGCAGCAGAAAATGTTGCTTCCGGTAGCGAGCAAATAAATCAATCTTCACAAAGCCTGTCACAAGGAGCTAATGAACAGGCAGCCTCGACAGAAGAAGCCTCTTCATCTCTTGAACAGATGGCTGCCAGTATAAGCCAGAACTCTGAAAATGCAGAGCATACGAGTAAAATTACCAAAGAGGTTAAAAACAAAATTGATATCATTTTAGGCGCCGTTCATAATACAAATATTGCTATGAACTCTATTGTTGAAAAGATAGGTATTATAAATGATATTGCCAACAAAACTGATCTATTGGCAATAAATGCTGCAATAGAAGCCGCCCGTGCAGGCGAACTCGGGAAAGGTTTTGCTGTTGTTGCCTCGGAAGTCAGAGAATTAGCCGAAAGCAGTTTAAAATCCGCTTCTGAAATAGAGTTTCTTTCAAAGGACAGTCTTGAAAAGGCTGAAAACTCGAACAAACTTCTAATTGAACTGGCTCCGGAAATTAGAAAAGCTACCGACTTAATTGAAGAAATTACAGCTGCAACAATGGAACAAAATTCAGGTATCAATCAGGTTAATGTGGCCCTTCAACAATTAAATGATGTAACTCAGCATAATGCTTCCATATCAGAAGAGATGTCCACCAGCTCCGAGGAATTGGCCGGACAGGCGGAAAAACTATATGAATCGCTTTCCTACTTTAAAACTACCAAGGAAGAACTCGAGCAATATGATATTGATGAAATTGAAGGGCAGATTAAAAAGTTCCAGACTTTACTCATTAATCTGAAAGACAAACAAAAAACAGCACAAGGCTTAAAAAAAACAATCAGGCGGATATGAAGAAGAAATCTGAAGCCACAAAACCAATTGAGAAGGACAAGGGTAAAAACATACAGCTTGATAAAAATCCGTCAGAGGGTCTGTTCAATGAACCGTGTCATTCTCCCCAAAAGGAAGCATTAGAGGTATTTAGACCTGATACCTCTAATGCATGGTAAAAAGGGGTGATGAGTAGATAGATGCAAATCTTTACTGAATAATTATTTTTTTACTTGTTTCGGAATTCAAACTGCTAACTTTAACAATGTAAATACCTTTTGGCAGGTTCATTGTATTTAGCATTATTTCAGTGTTTTTAACTGCTTGCTCTTTTACAAGCATGCCGGTTAAGTTATACAACTGTGCTTTGATAAGTTCAGTTCCCGATATTTTAATATGATCAGTAGCAGGATTAGGATGAATGCGTATTAAACTTGACAGGTTATCCTGTATTCCAGCGGTTTCTTTTTCCAATAATACAATATTATCAAAGCATGCCCAGGATTTTTCGTTGCCAATATCAAATGCCAGGCTCATAGTACTATAGACAGAGTCCATTTTAAATTCAAATGAAAATGTATCAGGTTCGGTATATAACAATATTAATTCATCAAGCACAGCCTCATAAGGTGTTTCGTTTTGACCAAAATAGATCTGGCAGGGACGGTAATCTTCTTCTGCCCGGGCAGTAAATGACAGGGTGTAGGTTTTGTTTTGTTCCAGTTCATCAATTTGAGAAGGACTAAATGGTTGTGCCAGTTGTACATGCCAAATTTCCGGGGATGGACTTAATTTGTGCGGGATAACTTTACAAGCGCCATCAATAACCTGATAAGTGGCAACTACATCGTCAATGGTTGAGTTGAATTTTTGCCACGGGCTAAGCATACATTCTTCAAAATCGCCATTTTCAATAATGTTGCCGGCAACCGGATCCGGATTGCCATTGCACCTTTCATACAAACAAACAACGCCTGCATTATCAATACTATCTTCCCCGGATAGGTTAAGATCATGATAGGGGCTTCCGCAAAATAAATAATTATCTGCGCCGCTAATTGAGTATCCAAATCTATCATCCTTTGCCCGGTGCAATGCAGATATTATTTGTTTTTCCTCCCAATTGCCCGTTTCATCCATTTCAAATATATAAACCAGTCCTGCATCTGCTATTGAGTCCAGGTTGTTTTCGTCCATATCGGCATTGGTAGCCCCGATTACTGCCATGCTATCATAAAGGAAAACAGATGATCCGAATTTGTCCCCTGCTTTTCTGTTACTTGCAGTAAGCTTTTGATAAAATGACCAGTAATTGGAGGCATCTCTTTTATAAATATAGGCTGATCCCGCTGCACTAAGGGTGTTACTGTTATGTTCATCCTGATCTTCCGAATTTGCACCTATAATAATGTAATCTCCATAAATACTTACAGACTGGCCAAAGTAATCATTTTCGCTTCTGTCTGGGGCTACTATCTTTTGTTTAAAATTCCAGACAGGTAAAGACGGATTCCTTTCGAAAATATATGCCGATCCGGCATTTAGTACAGTTCCGGAACCATTTTGATCCTCTGACTCATATCTTACACCTACCACCAGTGTGTTGTTCGATAAGCTTAGGTCCCAACCAAAAAAATCTCCATCCTGTCGGTCAAAGGCAGATAATTTTGTAATTTGTTGCCAGGTGCCGCCCGCATCGCGTTCAAAAATATATACATAGCCTACATCATAGGTTACAGATGATGTGTCATCATTCTCGTTAGGCGCTGATACAGCAACATAATCTCCGTATATTGCAACTTTATGGCAAAAATAATCTATTCCGGACAAATCTGGT
This sequence comes from Bacteroidales bacterium, assembly GCA_016926235.1. The sequence goes on from JAFGOZ010000567.1 coordinate 2,941, forward strand.
ATTACCAGTTTATTTTTATGTGTCCAGTTATTTTGGCCATCGTACTCATATATATGTGCTGCTCCTTTCTTTCCTGTCGGATTACCATTACTATCTGTAATTGTAGACAGTAAAGAACCAATTACGGCTGTATTCCCTGAAACAGCTACAGAATAACCAAAACATCCGGACATGGTCCTGTCCGGGTCTGCTATTTTTTGCATGAATGTCCATTTTCCTGAATCGTTTCGTAAATACATGCAGGCTGCTCCTGCATAATAAACATAATTTTCACCGTTTTCATCCAATGGATCAAATATCGACCCAATAATCGCGAAATTACCGGATGTTGAAATATTATAACCATAACGACTAAATTCTGACCTGTGTATAGAAACCATTTTTTTTTCAAATGAAAAATACTGGGCTGATAAAGTAATCGAAATACATGTCAGGGGAATGATAAGTAAAAGACTTCGTGATTTCATGATTCCTGATTTATTGAATGATTATTTTGCGGGATGATGTTTCATCATTCCGGGTTATCCTGATTATATATATGCCATCCGGTAAGCCGGAAGTGTAAAAGGTAATTTCGTTATTTTGAAGAAATCCTTCATTTACGGGAACTCCAATCGAATTAATCAACTGCACACGGGCTGGACCGGATATAGTTACTTTTACAAAGTTTGTTGCAGGGTTCGGATAAATACCTATGCTGTTAGTAACAGGCCCATTTACTTCAGAGGGGTCGTATTTTGCTATCGAAATATCATCAAAGCAAGCCCATGATCCTTTGTTGCCTGTGTCAAAGGATAGTTTCATAGAAGGAAATACGGAAGACATCTTGAATGTATACCTGAATGTATGAGGCAGGGTGTTTAATGTAACTATTTTCTCAAGCAGAACTTCATACGGGGTTTCATTTTGTCCAAAATAGATATGGCAGGGGCGGTTATCTTCTTCTGACCAGGCAGTAAATGTTAATCTATATGTTTCGTTCTCCTCCAGGTCGAGAAGTTGGGCCGGGCTTAAGGGTTGTTCCAGTTGTATATGCCAAAAGGTTGAGTCAGCGCTTATTCGATGTGGCATTACTATACATGCCCCGTCTATTATCTGACAGGTGGCAATAACGGTATCTGTGGCGGAACAGAACAAGTCCCAGGGAGGTAATATACAATCTTCGAAGCTCCCGTTTTCAATAATATTACCTGTAACCGGGCTGACATCGTTATTGCACCGCTCATATATATAAACAGCGCCGGCATTACTAATGCTATCGTCCCCGGCAAGGTCAAAATCATGATAAGGGGAACTAAACAGGATATAATCGCCTGAAATAGCCGCTGACGAACCAAAATGATCCTCACTATGCCTGTCCGGAGCTGATATTATTTGTTTTTCAACCCATTTTCTATTATTGTTTAATTCAAAAATATATGCCAGGCCGGCATCTTTTAAAGAATCCAGGCCATTATTATCTTTATCCCCGTAAGATGCCCCTATTATAGCTGTATTTCCGTACATTGATACAGATGATCCAAAACGGTCATCCGGGTTTCTGTTGTTTGCTGTTATTTTTTGGTAATTTGTCCCCCAGCCTGAAGTGTCTGCAGTATATATATAAACGGCTCCGGCTTTATGGAGCGAATCGCCATTATTTCCGTCTTTATCTTCACCCGGTGCCCCAATCATTATATAATCTCCATATACGGCTGCAGAATTACCATATCCGTCACCATACACTATTCCATCTGGACGGGTTTGCCCTAATTCATCCCACCAGGATGAAGAGGTGTTTTTCTCATAAAAATTTACATGGCCATCTATCTCCTTCATAAGGGACATACTTAAATAGTCTTTTGCAATTGCAACTAAGGTGTTGCCGTTTATGGATAGTTCACTCCCAAAACCTGCATAGTCGGATACAGACATTAATGTCAGTGTTTGCGTTTCAATCCACTGATTAATGGAATCTCTTTCAAAGATGTATACAGCGCCAGTTTGAACAGTAATTCCGGGAAACATAATTGGATTTTCCACACCGGTAGCCGATACGGCAATTATATTGCCGGATACAGCCACTTGGGCTCCGAAAAGGTCATCAGAACTTCTATCGGAAGCAACTATTTTTTGTGTTTTAACCCAGTTATTATCTACATTCAACTCATAAATATACGCGGCGCCAGCGTAAGATTGATAATTTTGTTCATTGGGATCGTAATCTTCGCCGCAGGCGCCAACAATAGCTGTATTGCCTGATATGGCTACAGAATATCCAAAAAACTCATCCTTATCTCTTACCGGGGCTGTCAGTTTTTGCCGGAATATCCAATCTCCTGATCCGTTGCGCATGTATATGTATGCAGCGCCTGCACCATGAATAGAATCGGTGTTGTTTTCATCCATCGGGTCATAAGGTACGCCTATAATCGCGTAATTGCCTGATATAGCCATTATACTGCCAAAAAAACCATTATCGAATCTGTAAGGAGATACTATTTTTTGCTTATAGGTAAAATCCTGGCTATTTACAACAAGCGTGGTTAAAAGTAAGGTGAAAATGAAATAAAATTTTGTTTTCATGGGTAGCATTTTTAGAATTGTGAAGTTGGTTTTAGTATATAAATTTTGTAATACCAAACAAAAAAATCAGTATTCATTAGTTGATGTGGTTGTTTTTATGAAATAAAAAGGACAGGAAAAATGCAATGAAGTTTGCCCCTTTTATCCTGAAACGATATTAAATACAAAATAACGCCACTAAAGTAAACTAATAAACAAAAGGGATTGTAAACCAAGCGTTAGCAAAAGGTATATTTGGGGGTTAGCAAAAGGTATATCCGATAAAATAAAATTAACGGAACTTTTGAAAGTTTTGTGCCTGCCATAATGTAACTTATTAGGGATACAGAAATTTAATAAAGATCGAGGAATAAGCCCAAAGGCCTTAAATGTGAATAGGGGCTGTCTAAAAAGTATTAGGCAGCCTTTTTTTGTTGAAAAAAGGTTACAAATCAAGGATATGTAACCTTTTATGTCACGTCAA
>JAFGOZ010000568.1 GCA_016926235.1 Bacteroidales bacterium
AGAAGTACAATGGCAGCTTCTGGTTTTGATATGACTTTTTAACCCTAACGATGCTCCTTCGATGATTCATTTGCATTCAACTCTTTTTCACTTATCTTCCAGCTATTTGCTGATTTTTCCGGTATCGCTCACTACCCTTGCATTGCCTCAAGAGCAGCATCCGGTGATTTGTAACCTGCCCCTGCAGGCCGATTACGGGAGGCCTTCTCCCATCTCTCTAACAGTTACGGACTTCCTACATTATCGCTAGCCACTCAATATGTAGGAATGTCCTCGTGACACACGCCAGTAGGGATTCTCAAGATACCTCTCAACCACTGTCTCATCTCCCAGGTTATACATTTGCTTTAAAAGTAACAGGCCTACTATTGTCCTGATGGGTATCGAGGGACGACCAACTTTACCATATAAAGGAGCAAACTCTTCCTCAAGACTCTTCCAATCAATTTTCTTTGCCAATAAACAAAGTTCATGCTCGGGATGAATAAAACTTGTGAGGGCTGTTTTAAACATCTCTAACTGTGGCTGAACTGGCAATTTCTTTAACATAATTTTCAGGGTTTTGATCGAATTTAGTCAAAATCCCGACAAAAAACAATACCTTAAAGAACATAAGTTATTAACAATCAGAATATTATCTGTTTATAAGAATCAACTAGGTAAATATGTTTATTGTTGCGATTCAATCTGTTGGGTAGTTTATTATAATAACTGAAGCCAGGGTACATGATCAGAACTTTCTTAAAAGCTTAGAATTAATCCCGCATATTATGGTTTGTCTTTGTCCGAATGTTTATGACACATAATTTTATTAAAGAAATCATTTAAATCTTTGGTAAAAATACGATAGTCAAAATTCAATTTGGCTGTCTCTAAAGCATTTTGCCTCATAATTTCAAATTGAGATCTTTGCATTTTGGTTATTTTTTTAAGAAGGGATTTTAAGGCTTCAGGTGATGAATTATCAACTACAAAACCATTAAATCCATTTTTAAGATACATAAATAAATCACTTGTAAGATTAGCGATAACAGGTAATCCTGAGTTCATACTTTCAACGAACTTCGTTGGGAATCCTGCCATTGAATAGCGTTTTCCCGGACGCAATAATACTGAGAAATCTGCATATTGTAAATATAGTCTAACCTGATTATGAGGAACTCTACCATAACATATAAAAGCTTCGTTATTCAAATGCGGATATTTTTTTTTAATAGTTGAAAAATTAAGACCTAATAAATGCAATTTTACAGCATAGTTTTCTTCATATAATTGTTGAATAGCTTCTATTACATTGTATAATAAATCTTTCTTTCCAGGTATACCTGCATAAATTAAATTTAAATACTTTGAATCAAATTGTGAATTAGATCTAGAAACAACTTTCCCTACAGAGGTGTCAACTGTGACAGGAATTCGTAGAGTTATTTTCCCTTGTTTCCTGTAATAGTTTTCAAGAAAAGAGCTTATTGCTATGACACCATCACATTTGGAAATTAATTTAGTCATAGCAAGGTGAATATCCAATGCTATTAAACCAAAACGTCCCATAAGTAAATGAGAATAATCTGACCATTCACTAACATCGGTAATTAGTTTAATCCTTTTTCTGTGGCAGTATTTTAATAAAGGGAACAATATTCTTGTGTGAGTTCCATAATAAATAATAATATCTGGTTGCGTAGATTCCTTGCGTAACATATTAATAATGAATAGGCCACGAAAAATGAAGTTTACAATTTTTTGAAAATAATTTTTCCCCTTATAAACATTTTTTATAACGAACTCTTCTCTAATTGTATGAGATTTATCACCATAACCAATAATTGTAAGGTTAGTATTACTAATGGCAGAAATTGACAGTGCATTGTAATAAACTCTATGAGTTGAAGCTACCTCTTTAGTAAAATCCGATTCAGTTATATAGAATATATCAAACATGATATCCAAATTCAAATTCTGATAAATAACCTTTAATTGATTTTAGTGATCTAATCAAAATCTATAAACAAATATCATTTAAGCTCTCTTGTTCCCAAACTTATAAGACTTATTTCCTTTACCCTTAGATATACAAAGTACCTCAGGTTCATGAACACAGTAAACCTTAATTGAGCCATCTCTCTTTTGTGTCAGACCCTTGTAAAGAACGTCAAACTCCTTCATGTATGATATTGGTATCGGATTAAGTTCATTAACCATAACCAGATCATGATAGAACTTTTATGCTATCCTGTAAAGCCTCTCTGTGCTTTCCTGAGCTTATTCTTGTTCTTTGGATTACGTGCAAACCGATGTTTAGGATTTGTAAAGATTGCAAGAACTGTTTTGTAAATTTATAACTGAGACTGGGAAGGTAATTTTTCTAACATTATTTTCAAGGTTTTGATCAAATTTAGTCAAAATTAAATAAAAAACATATACCTAAAATGACGCAATTTATTAACAATCAAAATATTATCTTTTTCTAAGAATCCAATAATTATTATTAAACTTTCTTGAACAACTCTTGATCCATTAGGAAGGTGATGGTTTTCTCCGAGTTTGTCTTATACCCTTAAAATGATAATTGGTTTCAGCTTAACACATGTCTTCAAGATTACCTGTTCATTAACTTGTCAATAAGAGCCGCGGAAGAAGGGATCAGAGTTTTAAGCCATAAGCTACAATATACAAAAGGAGCTCGAAAAGGGAAAAAGCGCCGTATGAAATACATATATCCTGAAAGCTCAACTCCTTTTGGGTCTTTTAAATACTGAATCCTTTGTCTAAGGTTCATTTTTTTCAAATTAACATTAGGTGTATCATTAGTGCAGTAACCACAGTAATTTGGACAAACCAGGATTGGAAACTTTTTTTCCTGTGCTCTCAATGTATAATCAAAATCAGCCTTGGCATGAATATATTTTTCACTAAAAATACCGATAGTATCAACAACTTTATAATGCACCAACATAATGTTTGAACATCCTAAATCACATTCTTTAATATTTCCGTCTGGAAGTACCTTTTTAGCCGAAAACTTCCATTTATTAATTAAAATATTCCCTCCATAACTATGTTCCTGAGTAAATTGATCCTTTACACTTCCAATATAAATGCCTCCTTTCCCATATACTTTAATAGAATATTCATGAGTTTTGAATAATTCATCAAAACATGTTCTCTCAATAATAGTATCATCATTCAATAAGAAAAAGGCGTCATATTCTCTTTTTTGCAAGGCTGCCTTCCAGGAATTTCTCATTCCCCCTGCCCAGAACAGACTACCATTACCATAAAGAATATTTACTGCAGGGAATAACTTTTTTAATTCATCGGACGTTCCATCAGTCGATCCATCGTCTGTTAGGTAGACATCCATTTCAAAAGCTATGGAGCATACACTTTTTGATTCATTCAATTGTGTGATGCAGGCAATTGTCTTTTCTTTCCGGTTATGACAGGTTAACAGAACCGCAATTGAATTAATCATCAATATCATAGAGATTGTTAAAAAACATATTCACTTAATAATTAAATTAAGATATTTCTTGATAAAATCTTAATTATACCTTCAAAAGGCTCTCGAGTGAAGTTTTAAAATCATTATAGTAGACTGATTCTTTTATTAGAGCATCAATTATTTTATCTTTAGGAGGATTTTGTATTACAATGTCAACTTTTCTCTTGAGAAAATCCCATCCCTTCTCATCAAGTTCTTCTTTAGTAAAATAATATTCAGTCAGATTAAGCCGATTTAAAATGTCTTTAATTTTTGTATCGAATTTGTCAGAATAAACAGTACTCCTTTCAATAGGGAAGGTAGGTGTAAGATTTTTAAGGGATAGTAATGTGCCATGAAAAAAATGAGTAAATGTACATTGGAAAAATGAAAATACTCTTGCCCACTCAAATGGTGTTAAATCATATAAAAACACATCTGCATATCTGTTAGGTTCATAAATAGCTACGATTTGATTTTCCTTTCCAAATAACCTTCTGATTTCTTTCCCCAGCCACTCTCCACCCATGAGACCTATAATCGGTTTCTTAAAATCAATCCCTCTCTTTACTATCTTATCCCGAAGTTTGACCATATCCACAGGTAATGAATCCAATTCAAGAAATAAAGTCGGATCACAGTTATGATGCGGTTGAAGATCCCTATCAACTTTTATTATAAAATCTTCAGTTGGATTATCCCGGACTCCAATATATGAAAAATCGTTAAAGGCTTTATTAAGAAATAAGTTTTTATCAGTTGTAACCAATGAAAAATCCTGCCCGTGTAAAGAAGCGGCATAGCTTAGTTTGAATGCTCCTAAATCTTCATTCAGGAAGTATGCATTAGGAAATCCACGAATTAACCAATTCCAAACAGCATCACTCCCAACAATTATAACATCATACTTATTCTTGATCTTCTCAAATAGGAGTCTGTAATCATCAGAACGAATAGAATAATCAGATAGAGGTAAATATGACAAACATTGTTTAAAAGATCGGTTTCTTGTTCTTAGTTTAGATAAATAGGAAGGATCTTCAATTAAAGTAATTATACTCTTAGCCAGAGATTTAAGCCTAAAAATCAAATTTTTATCTAATTTCAGTTCTTTTGACCCAAATAGAAATTTCAGTAAACTGGTATCATAATATTGCATTATACTTTCTGTTACATAATCAATAACTTCAATCTTCGCGTATGTAAAATCCTTTTCGATTTTTTTTACCAAAGAATAGCATAACAGAAAAGCACCATAGTTAAAGCTTCTGTGGAAATTTAGTATAGCAATCCTTTTCATATCCTTATATCGTGACATTAAAGATTTTTATCCACCGACTTGTACAAATTAATCTCCAGAAGAGTGAAGTGCTTGATTTTTGCATAACAGCTTTTTTATATAACAGAAGTATTTTATCCTTATCTACATAGTTTTGAAGATTGTCACAAGCGTTTTCCAATTCTGCTGATATTTCATTTACATTTTCATGAAACCAACTGTCCTGTGGTGTAGCAAAACCAAGTTTATCATAACGGTTTAGTATTTTATCAGGAACAAGTCCTTTAAGGGCTTCCCTTAAAATATACTTAGTAACTGCAATTTTAACTTTATATTCACTTGGTAATCCGAAAACAAATTCGACTAGACGATAATCAACAAAAGGAGCACGTGATTCTACCGAGTGGGCCATTGAATTACGGTCCTGATGGTGCAGAAGCTTTGGCAAACTAAGGTAGAGCAACTGCCCTTCTGATGTTGATTTTATTGTCTTTGAGTATTTTTTGTTTAGATTTTCTACTACACTACCATCATTTGCAGTAATTTTTAGCCAATCGAAGGTATTATTTCCACTGGTTTTTATTAATTTGTTTGAGACAAATTTAACGAGCCAACCAGGCAATAGGCTTTTCCCAACTTCTATTAGAAGAGGCTTGTAAGGATCATAATAATAATCTTTATATCTCGTTCGGTAATTTTTAAGACTCCTTATAAGATTTAATATTTTACCTTTAAAAAGTAACTCACGAAAATGAACCTGATGAAAATCAGCATATCCGGCTAAATGTTCATCGGCTCCTTGTCCGTCTAACATAACAATTATTCCTTTTTTTCTGGCTTCTTCATATACACACCATTGTGCAAATACTGCTGTTGATCCAAATGGTTCATCCTGATGCCAGACAATTTTATCTAATTGTGGGAACAGATCTTTATAAGAAGGGAAAATCTTGTGTGATGCAACGTTAGTCTTCTTAATAATTTCTTTAATATACTCACGTTCATCTACTTTTTTATCTTCAAAACAAGAAGAAACTGTTTCCTGTTGTTCCTCCTTCCCTTCTGCTTTTAAGATATCATTCATTGCACAGACTATTGAAGAGCTATCAAGGCCGCCGGACAGACAGGATCCAACTTTTACATCTGATCTTAAACGCATTTTGACGGTATCTTTGAATAAATTCCTAAACAATGTCTTTGTTTCTGCAAAGTTGCTTTTACTATTTGGAGAGTTTCTATTTAAATTGTACCACTTTGTAACCACATAATTACAAGAAGTTAGATTGTAAACCAGAAATTCACCGCCTTGCAACTGAAAAACCTTATCGAAAAGTGTCTCATTAGTGTGATCATGGACTCCTCCTGAATACAAAAAATCTATTAACCGGTTCTTGTTTGCTACAGCTTTCCAATCTTTTAAAACAGTAAATTGTTTAATTTCTGAAGCAAAGACAAATCTATTTTCCACTTGAGTATAATAAAAAGGTTTCACTCCGAACCTGTCTCTTGCACAGAAAATATTCTGTTTCTTCATATCATAAAGTGCAAAAGCGAACATACCATTAAAATGTTGCAAACAATCAGTTCCCCAGTTATCGTATGCTGCCATTATCACTTCAGTATCAGTATCAGATTTGAAAATAAGTCCTTTACCTTCTAATTCACTTTTAAGTTCCAGGTAATTAAAAATCTCTCCATTATAAATTATTACATATTGATTTTCATAAATCATCGGTTGCCTGCCTTTATCTGACAAATCAATAATAGCCAGGCGCCGATGTCCAAATGCGAAGTTATTCCCATAATAGTATCCTTCGGTATCAGGTCCGCGATGTTTAATTATATCACACATTGCAACAATATCGTTTTGAAGATCATTCGTATTGTAGCTAATAATTCCTGCAAATCCGCACATTGTATTTATTAATGAAGGTTATTTATATAAACTGAACATGACTATTCAATTGATCGGAAATTCTTGCTTTTATTTTCAAAATCAGCGATTACGATCCCCCAAAAGAAAGCAAAATAAATAAAGTATGTTGGATAAATAACCAAGTGGCTTATTGATGATATAACAATAAACATAATGAATGAAGCTGAGAAAGGAGCTAAAAGCGGATAGTTTTGGCTATACATTCTTTTACAATATTTGAAGAGTTGAAAATAAATAGATAAATATATCCAGAACGCAATTATTCCGTAATCATAAAGAACTTCCTGAAAATCGTTATGAGCACTTTTTCGCACACTAGAAAGTGAAACAGCGTCATAACCATGTCCAAAAATCCATCCTGGAAAATCAGAGTCCATCTGTATTCTGTAAGTATCTTTCCAAATATCTAATCGTCCGCTACCCCTGTCAGTTCCTATATCCTGAAATCGCTGAGCCAGAGATAAATTGGTCCGATCAGATAGATAATTAAATATTATAAACAAGATTATACCGGAAATAATGATAAATGAAATCCCTGATAATCTATTTTTAAATTTCGACTTTGATTGAACAATAATCATTATAAAAAATATTCCTAATGCCCCAAGAAAAGCAACAGTTCCTCCTCTTTTATTAGACATAATCATTGCTATTAAGACAATAAGAATTCCGAAAAGTTTAAGAGAATTCTTTCTTAATGACATTAAAAAAGGTAATAAAGATAAAATGTAGTAACTTTGGTTAAGACCAAGCATCGTTTCTGTTCCAAAAAAATTAAAAAATACAACAATTAAAAAATAGTAATATACAATTATCGGGAATGTAAGGGACATGCAATTTATGCTAAACATCATAAGACTAAATTTTCCTGTAACAATGGTATAGGAAATTAAAAATGCAGAAACCCAGTACAATACAAAAGCAGACGTATTGAGAAAATCTATAATTTCAAACCTATCAATATTAATAACAGTAGACATAAATGAAACGACTCCAAACCAAAAAATAAGTAAGACTATTTTAGGTACAGGCAGAATTACAGGCAAATTTATGATACAAAATGAAAAAGAAATAACCGTAAAAACTAAAGTTGCTCTACCAATACCAAATGATACCTGACCCATTACAGCATTACTTGAAAGATGCAATACATTAATAATCATTATAATAGCAACCAGAACAACAATTATAATTTTTTTAACCATTCCTGAATACTATTAAGACAGACTTATTCCTGGGTGGTACACCTCCTGCTCGCTTTATAGATAACCAGTAATAATATAACATACATGAAAGAATATGCTAAACTAATGGAAAGTAAAAATTGCTCAATACTTAGCTTTAAATACTTCGATAAATAAAAAATAGTAAAAGCTTCTATTAAAAAAAAGCATTGGATTATTAATTTTGTGAGTTGATTACCTGAAATAATTAAGCTGCTTACCAATGCCCCCACTATAAAATTCATCCAATACCATGGTATGAGTAACCTTACAAAAGTTCCACTACGGAACCATTCATTACCAAAAATGAAAGCAAAAAGAGGTTCTGCTAAAAAAAACAATCCTATAAAAGGTACAACTGAAACTAATGCCAGTAAAACAAAAGTGCTTTTAAATGAACGATAAAATATCCCTGTTTCTGTTTTTTCCTGGCTTGCCTTTCGGAAATAAACAGTGCCAACACTATTAGCAATAAGACCAATAGGCAGATATAGCATTGATACGGCAAGAGAATAATAACCAACTTCCTGAATACCATAACCTGTTGAAATAAAAATTGGTACAATGCTAAATGAATAGGACACAACAAAAATTCCTGGTGCAGAAAATAATGGTTGTGACTTATATTTCTTTAATATAAAATGTAATTCTTTAAGATTGGAAGAGAAGATTTTGCTTAAATTCAGTCTTAAATACTCCGACTGTTTTTTTACTCCGATAATAGTCCCCACTAAACTAGAAGCAATTAATCCTATTACACCAGTTTTGGCAAAGCCCAGACCAATTTTGCATATAGCCGAGGCAACCGACCTTTTTATACCAACTGAGGCTACTAACTTATATTGTTTATAACGGTTGTTATAACTTGAAATAACATTAAAAATACCTGATATAAAGATTAATGGGATAGAAATATAAATCCAAAATCCAGCTTCAATAAAAGTGTCAGGCTTTAAAATAGTATATATGATAATCCCAAGTGATACAATTGCAGAAACTATAAGCCCAAAATAAAATGATAAAGCAGTAACATTATTTGCTTCCTTATCACTATCAGCAGTTACGATGCAAAAATGATATTGCCCGTTTACAGATGGGCCAAACATTGAAACCAAAGAAGTTATTAATGCTAGCACTCCAAAATCTGCTGGTGCATAAAGCCTTGTTGCAACAGGTTGAGAAAGCATAGATATCACCTGACTCACCAAAACAGACCCGGATAAAATACTTATATTATTGATTTCAGTCTCTTTAACGAGTAGAACTAACTGATTTAAATTAACTTTAATTCTTTGCCACATTAATAAATCCAATCAGTCTGCCAATCAATTACTTTCTTTAACTAATTTTTTATAAATTCTGAATAATTTTTGTACTTCCGTATCCCAGTTTAACAATTCTGAAGCAAGCTTAGCTTTTCTACACAGTTCCTGGTATAAAGGTTTGTCACTATATATTTTTAATATAGCTTCTGCTATCTTCTCGGGTGTGACAGTGCCTATAATTAAACCAAATCCATATTTTTCGTTTAAATAACGATGCTCCGGAAGATCTGACAAAATTACAGGCAATCCAGCATTTAGGTATTCAAATAACTTATTAGAAACAGTGTTAATAAAATTGATATTTATTGGTTCGGTCAGAACCACTCCTAAATGTGATGATGATGCTGCTACTGTAAGTTCAGTCACGAGCACTGGCGGGTCAAATCTTAATTTCTTATCTAAATAAAGTTCAGACGCAATTTCCCTTAGTTGGGCTTCAATTGAGCCATAACCTCGTAGGACAAACCGGATATCCTCATATTGTTTTAGTAGAGCAGCGGCTCGTACAAATGCTTCATAACCGCGACCTTCATAAAATCTTCCATGATAAAGAACTTCAAAAATATCATTCCGTTTAAGCAGAAGTCTTTCTTCATCAACCTTGAATGCACAATTTGTTACTACTGTAGGAAACTTTATACGGTACCTCTTTGCAAGTATGGCTGCAGAAGAATGGCTTACTGATACAACGTGATCAACACGTTTTAATAGCATGCTCTCCAATAATCTGTAAAAAGTTTTTAGAATTATCCGCTTGCTCATACTAAGGTTTTCTGTAAAGATTTCATGACTGTCATAAACAATCTTACTTTTTGATTTCCTTGACGCAAAATACGCCACAGGCAAGGCATCCAGATCATTGGCATGGATTACATCCGGTTCCAGTAATGCACATGCTTTTATTAATCTTTTATATCGTAGATATTCTCTTTTTATCTTAGTAAATAATGTTCTATTTGCCCTATAATACTTCTTGTCCATACCATCTAATAGTACTGTTCTAAAAGGCAGCCTGGCAACCTCCTTTTCATTATACTCGTTATCTTTCATCCCAAGAACAGTAGTCTCAAAACCAGCCATATTAGCTGAAGTTGCAGTTCTGCAAACACGTGGATCATACCATACACTATTTGTTACAATCATTGTAATTCTCATTGCCCAATTATCTTTATTAAGTTTATTAACATTCTGAAATAGAAAAGGGGAACATTTTTATTTATCAGATTCATTAGCTAAGATGACCGAATCATCACCTAATAGTCATAACTCCAAATAGCGTGGTATCAAATCCAATCCAAATAGTGTTGCCATCTATTATTGAAAAAATAATCTAAGTACCTCAAAATAATATATATCAAAACATCGCTTAACCAGGTAGTTCTCTCTGTTTTGCTCTTATCATATTGTATAACGCAGGGTGTGTTGTAGCAAATTTGTTAATTGGATTTTAATCGTTAACAATTGCCACTTTCTTCGTAATCCATCAAAATCCAGCAATTTTACCACAATTTTGAACAATAAACCGTTTTTGTCTTATTGGCAATTTCTTGCCATGAAAGTTCGGAATTTAAATATTTGTTTGAAATATTGTTTTTTAATTCTCTTAGAAATTCAGGTTTTGTCAATATATATTCGATTGCTTCCGATAATGCAAGACTATCTTTGGGGGGAATAATTAATCCGGTTTTCATATGTTCAATTACCTCCGGGAAACCACCAACTCTGGTAGCAATAACAGGTTTCCCAAAAAGAAATGCTACCATGGGAATTCCACTTTGAGATGCACTTGTATAAGGACAAACAATGACCTTAGATCTTTTAATTAATCTTATTATCTCCTCATTTGAAAGTAATCTATTAATTATCTCAATATTTGAATCTGAATATTTTTCTATATCAATTTCCCCGGCACCAGCAATAACTAATTTTATGGATGGAATTTTTTTCTTCAACAATCTAACTGAATCAATTAAATAGGTAACTCCTTTATATGGAAGGATCCTCCCGAAAAACAAAATTGACATTTCTTCCTCAGGGATTTCGTTATCAGTTGAATAACAATTATAAGTTTCAAAAAGACCAAAAGGAATTACAAATACTCTTTTATCGATAGGGTATTTATTACCTTTTAATCCTGAATAATAATTAATAAAACAATCCTTTTCTACCGATGAATGCAAAATCACTTTAATGTTCCTCCTGCATATTGTATTAAGTAAAAATCTTTGATTTATGGATAAAGATTTATTCTCTTCATGCATGGTTACCTCATGTAAGGTGTGAAATATGCACTTTGTACCAAAAATTAGGTAAAAGATACTTAAAAATGGCGAACCTCCGATAATATGAATAATATCGAATTTTTGCTTCTTAATAAACCGGGATAACTTAAAAGCAAGAAAAAAATTTAATAATGGATATTTTCTTATGCTTGGATAGAAGAATGAGAATATCTTAATTTTATTCAGATATTCCTTTAATTTTTGATTAAGAACTATATCATTATACATGTTATCAAATCCATGCCTGACTTTATAACCTGAAAAGTCTATCACATAACTTCTCCTGTCTTCCAACGGTAAAATGCAAAATACGGTTACTTCAAGATTATTATCTGCAAGATGTTTTGCTAAAGGGAAAGTTGTCTCAAGAAAATGAACAGATGCAATACATACTCTCATGAGGATCTAAGTTTCATCGGTTGGATTTTTCAAAATTTCTTTATTTAGGAGGACTAAATTATTTCATTTATAGTATTGGTGAAATATATCCTCGATCTTTTTCATCATTCTTGTATACTCCAGATATTTTGTATCACTAACCTCCTTACATTTTGTCGATTTAAATTCTGAAATTCTCTCCATAACTAATTGTGGTGAGACACCCTTTTTAAAAAAACCTAATACATTATACATATTATCGCCGAATCCAGATTTTGTTAAAAGATCATAAATTTTACTCGATCTTTTATTTACTAAAGTGCGATACTTTAATATCCCATAGTAGTCAACACTAAAAAAAGGAATATTATTGTGAATTGAAACAATTATGGGATGCATATTATGCCCTATATAAGCTGATGAATATTTGATCAAAGCGAACCAATCAAGGGGCGATAAAGGTAGTGAAATGTTTCTATCAAAACCCAGATCATTTATGCCCTGAGGCATTGGCAACCCTACTACTGAGTATCCTTTTTTATTTGCCAACTTTTTGAGTGTTTCTACCCAATCCTTCTTTATAATTGGGAATCGTTTAAAGCTAAGTAGTAGATAGTTCTCGGGTAAATTGTATTTTATAAGAATTTCATGTCTGGATAGCAAAAGTTCCTGGGCGTTCTGATTAAAGGCAAATACCGGATCAGGAGTTATCTCAGGAGTCTGGGTTGAATAAGTCAGATAATGTATCATATTCTGGGTCCATGTGTCTCGTACTGAAATAAATTTAAACATATTAATGCTCCTGAAGATTTGTTTTCGTTCTTTCCCGAATATTTTTCTGTAATCTGTGTTTTGGCATGATACCGACATCATAACAACTGGAATTATTTTTTTCAGTTTTGACAAATAACTACCCCAAAATGGATTAGGATACAATTTATCACTTGTTGGTTTTATTATTGAAAGAATTTTCCTTGAAGGGAAACGTATTCTGCTTAGAAATGGGACATGCTGAACAACTGCATCACTTCCAACAATAATTCCATCAATGCCATTCTTCTCAATAACATCAACAATATCATCATCGGTTCTGCAGAGTTTAGATATCGGCAAGTATGTATTTATAAATTCTTTGTGTATTTTAATCTGTTCTGGAGAAGTGTTCTTGTTGTAATAGTCTTCCAGCGCCAGCGGAATCCAATTAATCACTATCGGCTCAATTCCCTTCTTTTTTAAATACTCTACTGTTGATAAAGTTTGCAGATTAGCACCAAAATTATATACTGAATGATACGTAAGAATTCCAATTCGCATAATCCTTAAATTTTAATGTAGCAATACCACGTGGTATAGTAAAAATATTTATTTTTTCTGTGTCAATCTATTTCGAAAATAATAGAAATCGACGAGCAAGTAATCACTTAAATTATTTTAAATCAAATTTGTGTAAAATGCTTAAAAAAATATCTTTTAATATCTTGTTAATTTTTTCATTTTCATATTTAGACAATCCCAGCAGTTTTGTAAATAATAAAAATGAAATTGAGCTAACAGCAATCGTAATTAATAATCTAATAAAACCTTCATTAAAGAAGAAGTGAGGAATGATTGAGATACCCATACAAATTAATACAATGAGTAATGGCTTAAAAACTACATAATTAAGATACTCTTTAATTGGCATATTTGCCAGTCGGTTGACTGCCAACAGTCTAAAAACAAAAGCAAATATTTCGATAATTATTGTGCTACACAGAACTGTTGTGGGAAGTAGACCCATTCTTAATAAGATATATGCAAATGGTAAATTCAGAATTAGCAAAATACTGACCCCAATTTGATATTTTTTTATTCTTCCCACAGATTGAACTGCGGATTGAATCCCAACAGATAATAGATTAATCAATGATACAACTAGAATTAAGTTACAAAATCCGATTGTATATTCTGGAACATTTTTCAGCCAGACTGTTAACACATAGGGCATTTCAATTAATAATGGTATGGCAAAAAAAGACATTAACAGGAAAGCAAACTTGCTGGCAATCATTGCCAAATTAAGCATCCTTTTTCTCTCGCCACTCCCCTCACTTATAGCAATCTGAGGATTTAATGCTTTTAACATATATGTTGAGAAACTTTTTAATTGTGAATCTACTTGATTAGCAATTGCATATGATGCATTTATTCTAGCCCCAAAAAAAGTATTCAGAATGACTGCTATACCCTGATTTTTTGCTAACATACTAAAGGATCCAAAGAAATTCCAACCAGAAAATGCAAACATTTCTTTGAATAAGCCTTTACTAAAAAATTTCTTGAAGAGTATTTTAGTCTCACTATATTTCAAATGACAATATAATCGTTTTATTATAACTACAATTATCGTTAGTCCTGCCATGCATGCACCATAAAAAATAAGTTTATCACCTGGAAAATGAATTAAAGAGACTGCAATCCCTAACCTAATAATAGAATTACAAATTTCAATTATTGCGACCGTAATCATATTTTCATGAGAATTCAGAATAGCATCATATGGTACAGAAATAATTGTAAAAAATGTACTACAGACCATAAAATGAAAAATTATAACTGCACTCTCTTTGCTTTCTGCCGGAATATTTAAAACATTATCAAATAAGAAGATTCCTACTATTAATAAAAATCCACATATAAATATTCCTAAAATTAAATGGAGTACAACGCTAGTATTAAATACCATCTGCAATTTCTCGTGAAAACCAGAACCCAGGTAATATGATAAATAGCGTTGAGTTGAAACAGTCATTGCAGCATTTAAAAATGCTAATAATAAAATTACTCCTGATATGAGATTAAATATTCCATAATTAACTGCTCCAAGGGCGTTTAATACTATCCGGCTTGAGAATAATGTAATTGCTATTGTAAGCAACATCTGTCCATACAGAATACCGGTATTAAAAAAAACTCTATTTGCTGTTTGCATATAAAGAGGCAAGAAGAATTAACTATTGTGTACCATCCTATTCATGTATTCTTCATTGATAAATATTAAATTCCCTTGAGAATGATTGCATAAGTAAATTCTTTTTGTCCTATCTTGGAATACGGTAATGAGATCAGAATCAACCCGAGGGGTACTTTTTATTGAATAATAACTGTTACAGAACCAGGCATTATCAGAAATGTTCTCATTATCGAATCCTATGATATGGAATGTCCTTAGTAACAGGTGCATTTATAAATTATTTAAAATCAGAGATTAAAAAACTTTTCAACAATTCTGGTTGCTGCTTTGCCATCCCACAATTCCGGAATATTTCCTTTTTTCCATCTACCACTAAACAGTTTATCAATTTCAGGCATTACAGCAGAAGGATCTGTATGTACCTGTCAATTCGTTAGTGCAAATAGTAACCCTTTCAGGCCTTTCTGTGTTGTTTCGTATGGTAATACACGGAACCCCGAGGACGGTACATACGATTCTATATTGCAATATTTTGCCTTTCTCACCAGAATTCTGGATTGCGCTAACAAGCGGAGCTATCTTCATGAAGTTAGTACAGGCACCAGCAATAAGAGTAATCTTCATTTTATGATTTGATTGAATGATTCTTCCAAATTCTTAATTTTAAACAATAACTATAGACAATTTCCATAAACCAAAAACTAATATTAGTAAATATATTTGGAAAGTTTTTGAAAGAGAAGAAGCTGTTTTATAAAAACTAGAATTTAAAAGATATTATTCTTAAATTGCATTAGACATAGATTCAATGGAAGGTTTTAAGATATATGGGGAAACACTTATTGTGAAAAAGTCTGTATTAAATTAAAATCTGTGTTTTTTTAAATGTAACAAATTTAAAAGTTAATCGTTAAATATTCGTGATTAGTCTATAATTTTTCTTCATTGATCAAAAATAATGGCAAATGAAAATTGCTTTGCTGATATTTTTCATAACAATAGGTACAATAGCTTCAGCAACTGACTATTATATAAGTTCATCCGGAGATGATTTAAATTTTAATGGAACATCTTCTTCAACACCCTGGAAAACTATAGCCAAAGTCAATTCTATTTTTTCCACATTGAAGCCTGGCGACAGGATTTTATTTAACAGGGGCGACACTCTTTACGGAACTTTAACTCCAACAAAATCAGGCACAATTGAAAATGCAATAACTATTGGAGCTTACGGTACTGGTAGTAGACCCGTAATATCTGGATTTACGACTATTAATGGATGGGAAAAAGAATCAGGTGGAATATATTCAAAGGTTATCTCTCCTGCATCTGCTCCAAATATGGTTACTGTGGATGGTGTCAATACTCCTATTGGAAGATATCCCAATACATCATACCTTAAAATAGACAGTCATGTAGGAGGTACCTCAATTACTGATGCAGAACTACCGGCATCTCCTGCTTTTACTGGTGGAGAAGTTGTAATACGAAAAAACCATTGGATAATAGACAGGTGTCCAATTACTGACCATACAAATCAAACATTAACCTATACAAATACATCTACTTATTCACCTGCAAATGGTTATGGATATTTTGTCCAAAATCATTTAAGTACACTAACTGCATTGGGGGAATGGTATTATAATCCAGCTGCTAAAAAATTCTATATGTATTTTGGATCCGTTGATCCTGCTATTAAAACAGTAAAAGTATGCACCTTAGATGAATTGGTTAATATAAGACTCTGCAACTATATCACATTTGAAAATATAACCTTTGAAGGAGCAAACACTAATTGCTTTAATATCGCCAGCTCTTCTGGCATCACTATACAAAACTGTACAATTGGTTACGCTGGTAAATATGGGATATATGGATTACAGAGTTACGGAGCAAGTTCAAATGGTTTTACTTTATTAAATTCGATTGTAAGTAATTGTAATAACTGTGCGATTGAGATTGGATCTCTGTTTCAAAATGCTTTATTAAGCAATAATGTGATACATGATATCGCCGTAATACCAGGTATGGGAATGTCGGGTGATGGCAAATATTATGCAATTAGGATTTCTGGTGCTACCGGTACAATAATAGAATTTAATGATGTTTATAATATTGGATTTGTCCCGATTTCAGGAAACGGTAGTGACACAAAAATAAGAAACAATTATATACATAATTATGGTTACATTAAAGATGATGGTGGCGGTATTAATGTTGCATATTCTACTTACACTGGAAGAGAAATAACAAATAACATAATTGCAGATGGAATTGGTGCAACAGATGGGGCAATAGGTAGTTCTCAAACAATGGGGATATATTGTGATGATATGAGTGGTGATATCCTAATAAATGGTAATTCAATCTTTAATATTACCTTTTTAGGTTTATATCTACATAATGCCCATCATATAACTGTAACGAATAATACTATATATAACTGTTACAAGCAAATATATTTTAATCATGATCCATCATTTCCCGACTATCCTATACATAATGTAATAGTTAATCAAAATATCTTTTTTTCAAAAGCAGCAACACAAACAATTTTCCACTTTACGACCTCTTATGAAGACCTGTTAAGTTTTGGAACTGCGGATAACAACTATTATGCGAGACCAATAGCTGATGATAATGTGTTTTATACATATACTCCATCTTTAGGTTCTAAGACAAGGACTCTTGCAAACTGGCAATCATATTCAGGTCAGGATCTGAATTCCAAAAAATCACCAATAACTATAACTGATGTTAATGTTTTTAGATTTGAGTACAACGCATCAAAGTCAAACAAAGTAGTAACCCTGGATAAACCCATGATTGATGTCAAAGGAACTAAATATCATAACAGTATTACTCTTTTACCATACACTTCTGCAGTCCTGATGGTTGATCCCAATCCTACTCCACCAGAAATCCCAATATATTTAAGCTCAGTAATTGAAAATGCCACACCATCATTGCTTGAGATGACTTACAGTCTTCCACTTGCTAATTCAGTCCCTGCTGCATCATCCTTTAGTGTAGTTGTTAATTCTGTACCAAGAAGCGTTAGTGCTGTTTCTGTCTCAGGTGGTAAAGTTCTACTAACTCTCTCAAGTCCTGTTATCTCAGGGAACGTAGTTACGGTCGCCTACACCAAACCTGCAGTAAATCCAATTAAAACAACCTCAGGAGGAGAAGCAGCCAGTATGGGCCCACAACCAGTGACTAACAAAGTTAGCTCAGGAATTCCTTTATATTTAAACTCAGTCGTAGAAAACCTGACTCCTACTATGCTCGAAATAACCTTCGATTTAAATCTTTCGGAATCAATAATACCTAGTACTTCCGTATTTAATGTTCAAGTAAATTCTTCCACAAGAACAATAAATAACATATCTATTTTAGGTAATAAAGTACGACTGACTTTATCAAATCCCGTTGTTTACGGGGATGCTATTACAGTATCATATACCAAACCTGCGACCGGAGGATTACAAACTTCCTTAGGAGGAGAAGTAGCAACATTCAGTACAAAGACAGTAACAAATAATGTTGGACCTGTAACTCCCATATTTGTCAGCGCTGTTGTAGAGAACGCAACGCCTACTATCATTGAGATGAATTATAACTTAAGTCTGGCGAATATTATTCCAGCAACTTCCGCTTTCAGTTTAATTGTCAATTCTTCAACCAGAAGCATCGGCTCTGTTTCTATAGTTTCAGGTAAAGTTAGACTTACACTTCCATCTCCCCTGTCATATGGTGACATAATAACTATCTCCTACTCAAAACCATCAACAAATCCTCTTCAAACGTCTTCTGGTGGTCAAGCAGCAAGCATAAGCGGGAAACCAGTTACGAATAATATAAATCCAGCTGTTCCTGTCTATACAAGTTCTGCTATTGAAGATGCAACATCCGATATTCTCGAAATGACCTATAACATAGCTTTAGCAAACATAATACCTGCAATCTCTGCATTTGATGTTCAGGTTAACTCCACATCCAGGGCCATAAGTTCAGCTGCTATTGTAACAGGTAAAGTCCGTTTAACTCTTGCAAGCAAGGTTGTCTATGGTGATATAGTAACTATTTCATACACAATACCACCTATCAACCCACTTCAAACTTCTTCAGGAGGACAGGCAGAAAGCATCTCACTACAGCCTGTTACTAATAAATGCTTTAATCCTGTAATACCCAACAAACTGCCTGTAATTGATATCCGACAAAACGAAACTGAGATTTTATCTGGATTTGTTTATGAACTAGATGCCTCAGCAACTTATGATTCTGATGGTGATCCACTCACTTACAGTTGGGATGTTCCTGCACAGTTCCCTGTCTCTTCAACAACAGACTTGAAAATCAGGTACCTGACTCCTGTGGTAAGTGCTCCACAAACATTCAACTTTACTTTAACTGTTAATGACACACGAGATATTGTTACCAAAAGCATATCTATAACAGTAAATCCCTATAAACCTGAATTAGGAATAGCCAAAATAGACCTGATTGAAGCAAGCAATTATTCCTTTTCTGACCTTCCTGATAATGTGAATGACGGTAATCTATCAACAAAATGGTCAATTGACGGTGACAACCAATGGCTTACAATGAGATTAACAGATCCTTTTAAATTAGATCATGTTCAGATCGCTTTCCTTCCCACTCAAAAATATGAGTCTTATTTTGATATACTTGCTTCGAAAGATAATATTCTTTGGGAACCTATTCTTACAAGAGTTCCTTCATGTGATTTTTCAGGTAACCTCCAGAATTTTGATTTCTCTGTTGAAAAAAACAATATAAGTTATTCTTACATTAAGCTGGTAGGGCATGGTAACTCTTTGAATACTATGAACAATTATTCTGAAATTAAATTGTTCGGTACTATAGGTGAGAAATCTTCAGATCCTGCCATTCAACCTGACAATATTTCAATTTATCCTAATCCTGCAACCGATTTTATCAATGTACTTGTTCTTGAACCACCGTCAGAGACTCAATTACTCAGGATTTTTGATTACTCCGGAGTCCTTAGGTTTACAGCAAGCATTGAACCGGCAGTTAATAACCTACAAATTCCTCTCAACCTCCATCCGGGAGCCTATGTAGCCCAGGTACTTCTCGGAAAAATAATTGTGTACGCCAAACAGTTAATTGTTCAATAAATTCTGCGTTGAGTTCTATGTGTGCTAATCAGAAGGATCTTATTGCACGTACACCTAATGGAAAACTTTTAGTCAGATTGCTAACCACCCCGGTAGAAAAATCCTGGCACCAGGCACTGACACTGCTTAATTCTGTCGAACTCCAGTAATAATTGCTGTCAAAATTACCAACCAGATCTCTTTGCATAAATAATATAGCCAGTTCATATTTCGAAGGGAGATACCAATCCCCAAAACTTACTCCATCCACAATTACTGAATAATCAGCACATAATTTAGCAGCAAAATTTCCCATAGGCTCATCGTTAGTCTGCTGGGCAATTATCATTTCAGTATTCATTTCCCCGGTGCCGATTCCATCTCCTGCAGTGTTAGAATATCTCTTTACACCATTATACCACTGAATTGATGGGTCTTGATCCACCACTGAAGCTATCAATCCATGTCTTCCATTATCAAAAACATAAAAGACTATCCCACCTCCATATGATTCTCCTACATAGTGTGCTTTCTCATTTAAAACATAAGGATCTTCTTCAGTACCTGAACCTGTGATTGAAATATTATTACCGGCAGTAATATTTCCTCCTCCAATTCCTCCTCCAGAGCCTGCTTTTTTCGCATACAATGCATAAGGCACACTCAGGAACTGGCTTATCCCCATTTCAACATACGAATTGCCACCGGTTTTATCAAGCTCTACTTTCAGGAAATAAGCATCGCCACCCCAATCGATATTTGCAAATACACCTGATATTATTGCCCCGTTACCGATAATGAGCGATACCTGCCCTAATGCATCTGTCATAGTATTGTGTGTCTCACTGTAAACCACTGTTCCGGTAACATTTCCCCTAACAATACTGAACCGGAACGAAACTGCCTGGTTAAAGAGGGGATTCCCGATATTATCACGGACAATGGCACTGTAGTTGAAGCCTTCGGGTGCCTGTGCGTGGGCGGTGATGGACAAGAAAAGCATTAAGACGCAGGTAGCAGGTAGTATGTAGCGGTTTAAATGATTCATTTCTGAAGATGATGGTTGAATCTATAAATTTACGAAATTTTTAATTCAGCCGGAAATTATATTCAAGAGAAAAATGGTGCGATGTTTCACGGTTCAACGTCTCAGTGGCGTAACGGCTCAATGGTGTTAGATCGCAAAGTCTGGTAGCTAAACTGGTCATTGGGTGTTTCTCTCCGAACTCCAGGGACTTTAGTCTTCCTATTGCGGAATCTCCGCTCCACTGAGTTACTTCCGCTATTACGTAATTTCGTCTCCCGATTCTCGGGATTTCCTCACTACGTTCATCAAACTACGTTCCTCAAACTCCGAACTTCAAAATTCTTTAAACTTTTTCAAAATACGTATCCGGATCCTCCTGATCAAAGAACTCGCTTATCCAGAATATCGTGTAAAGGTCTTCGGAACCGACATTAGTAATGTTGTGTGTGTGCCATATGGGCATATCGACATAAGAAGGTTCATCGTCGTTAAGCTCAAAATTCATTACTTTATCGCTACCGATACAACGTAGCTGGATCACTCCTTTTCCCTTTATGACAGCAAACCGTTCAGCTTTGCGGATATGAAAATGATTACCCCTGGTAATGCCCGGTCTGGTTGTTGAAAACGATACCTGGCCACCGCTTGTTAACTTCACCGTTTCAACAAATGAACCCCTGTCATCAGTATTTTTTAAAAGTTTTACAGGATTACGTTTCTCATTATCAATATAACATACGAATGTGTTAAAGAGATCACGGACAAAAGGATCGTTCAGATCAGGAAAAATGCCTTTTTCAAAATAACCTGATTTGAATTCTTTTAACAGACTAAGTATCTCTGTTACTTTTATTTCCCGGGTATGAGGTACTCTGAATTCAGTCGCAGATTGTTTGCCTTTTATAAGGCTGTATATGATCTGTACCAAGTCGCCGACGTAAATGATCTTCAGCTGAGCATCGACTTCTATCTTTGGTTCTTCATTATGTGTAAGCTGATGTGAGAAAGTTGCCACAACAGAATTATAATACGGCATACCGAAGGGTCCGAATACATTCGGTATTACCATCCCTGTAAACAGTGCTCCGTTCTTTTCTGCCCAGGCAGTAAGGATCTCCCTTCCCTCTCTCTTCGAACGTCCAAATACATTATCGCGTTCTTCCTGAGTAGATGAAGAGAACAGGATATGCGGTTTTGAGACTGTTTTATCACAAGCATCAAGGAGTTTTCTGATCAATTCAAGGTTTGTGTTATAAATAACCTCCGGCTCATTGTGCCTGTTTACGGCGGCAAGATGGACTATCACATCACATTGCTTAACGAATTCCTCCAACAGGATTTCGTCGTTGAAGAATTCGTCCCGGAAAGGGATCCTTGTTACTTCGTCTTTCTGAAGTCCGAGGTAGTTATAGAGATGAGTGCCGATGAAGCCGGACTGGCCGGTTATACCAATTTTTAACATTGATAAAGAGTAAGAGTGATTAAAAGTTGGGAGTGCCTAAAGTGACTAGAGTGACTAGAGTGCCTGAAGTTGTGTTTTTGCCCGTAATATTATTTTGTATAGGAATCAGGGTATGATTATTTTTTTTGTGTGACTTTGTTTTCCCTCTGAAAGTTCTACTACATATATCCCGGGTGTAAGTGATGAGATATCAAAAACCATAAGATCACTGTCGACCAGCTGACTATAAATCTGTACACCGTTAAGATTGTAGAGACTTGCTTGCCAGGAGATTAAATTTTCTTCTAAATGGATCCTAATTTCATCACCGGTTACTATAATTTTTAATGGTTCTTTGTCGTCAGGTAGATCTTCTGATCCAGTTACCACATCGATGGTCCAACCTCGGGCAATCAGGTTGTCAATATGAACCAGTCCCGTTGAGGAGGGGGCTGAATTGCCTGTCAGATCAAGGATACCATAACTATGACCGGCTGCATCAAGAACCTGCAATACATAATCTATTAAAGATTCAGTAAGGTTACAATTCCTTAAACGGACATCTTTCATATATCCTCCGTTTCCGAAATTGAGTGCCGTCAGCTGACACTCTGAAAAATCAATATTGCGTAAGTTAGGACTATCGCTTACATCTACACTTGTATAATAATTATTATATGATTCAACCACACGGATAGCAGAAGAATGACAAATGAATGCTCCTGTCTGATTGGTGTTCCAGTTCAACAACTCCCGTAAAACAGGGAATTGTGTAAGATCCGGCAGATTCTGATCCATCTGAGGATTATCCCTGATACAAAGATGCCAGAGAGATTGTCCTATTGAACCCCATTTTATTGAAGCATAGCTGTTCAATGCCCCCCTCAGATCTTCCAGCCCTTCACATCCCGACAGATCGAGAGAATCCAGATCGCAGTTCTCCACACATAATCTTTCCAGATCCGGATGAATACCTAACTTTAATCTTGATAAGAACTGACATTTATACAATTCAACGAATTCCAATGCTGTCAACTCCCGGAGATCAAGCTCTGCCAGGGGATTATAACTTGCACAAATGTATCTCAGGCTGTTTGTCGCAAGATTCAAATTCCTGAATCCAACGACATTCTGATTCGACACGACATCAAACTCCCCATATCCCCCATCTGAGGCATCATAACCAACATTAATCCCAACCAGTGCGGACCAGGGTGTGACTCTAAGATAATTACGCCGGGGTCCTGCAGTACCATATTCTTTTGCAGGTGTGGCCGATGAACTTGTTGTGGAATCGTGAAAAATCCATTCAATTACCGGCGTACCTGACACTTCAATGACAGGTGCAAAGACTGCACCGTCACTCTGGATATTAATTACATCTTCAGGTACGGGGTCGTATTGCCATGGCCAGGTAATTTCCCCTTCAATTGTTATCTTTCCCCATCTCGTATTCCCTCCCCAGCCTCCAAGAGCGATCTTCCTGTCAAGCTCAGGAGCACAGTTATTATTATAAGAATATACAATATTATCAACTGATGATTTTATTGTCATTCCTGCAGCTGATACAGTAAACTCATAGTCTCTTGCAACTCCTGTAACTATATAGGGAGCTCCTATATCACCTGCATTTGTTCCATTCTGAACCCAGAAATTTTTGTAATCAGCCAGGACAGCCCCAAGGCCGGGATCCGGTAAATAATTATCACCTGCAAATGAGGTAAGATCGGTATAGAAATTCAGATGATGTCCCTCTGAAGTTAGTGCTACTGCATCTTTTGCAATTATCCTGCTGCATTTTATTCCCTGTTTCCATATCATAGCTCTTATCGAAGTATAACCTCCATCAATTGTAACAGTCCCAATATCCATGACCAATGATGACCCGTTTGTTGTTATCCAATCCTGAAGCTGTGAATCATCTGACCAGTCATATTCAACACTGATATGTGTTGAATCGATCCAGGTAACAGTGCCGTTCAATCCAAGATCGGGGTAGTCCGGTTCTTGTTGCCCATAAATGAGGACTGGCACACAGAGTAAGAGCAGGTAGAACAGGTATCGGGACATATAGAAGTGACTAGAGTGACTAGAGTGACTAGAGTGGCTAGAGTGGCTAGAGTGACTAGTGGTTTGGGAGTTATCAGGGTTCGTAGATCGGTGCTTTCTTTTCGTGGAGGACGTCTTCTCTTATCATGTTGAGTTTAAGGAGGAGTTCTTTTGTTTCTTCAATATCCAGCTGGCGGGTATTATGAGAATTGTATTCCTTTGATTCCGAGACTTTTGCTTCGCCCTCGGTGAAAAATTTATTATAGTTAAGATCGCGGGTATCAGCAGGTATTCTGAAGAAATCGCCCTCGTCGATCGCTTTTACCATATCTTCACGGTTGACAAGGGTTTCATACAGTTTCTCTGCATGTCTGGTCCCGATTATATTAACTGGTGAGGTGGAATTATATAATTCCTTAAGAGCCTGAGCCAGGATACCTACTGTTGTGGCAGGTGATTTTCTTACGAAGATGTCACCGTTATTGCCGTTCCTGAATGCGAATATGACAAGTTCAACAGCCTCCTCAAGCGTCATCAGGAACCGTGTCATATTCGGGTCGGTGATAGTTAAAGGGTTATTATTCTTTATCTGACTTACGAAAAGAGGGACAACAGATCCTCTTGATGCCAGAACATTACCATATCTTGTTCCGCAAAATATTATCCCTGAGCCGTTCAGGTTTCTTGACTGGGCTATCATGATCTTTTCACTAAGAGCTTTCGACATGCCCATGGCATTGACGGGATAGACTGCCTTATCAGTACTCAGGGTTACAACTCTTGCTACGTTGTTCTTCAGGGCAGAATTTAATACGTTCTCACATCCCAGTACATTGGTCCTGACAGCTTCTGCCGGGAAAAATTCACAGGACGGAACCTGCTTCAAAGCTGCGGCATGGAATATATAGTCAACACCATGCATGGCAGCATTCAGGCTATCAATGCTGCGGACATCGCCTATAAAGTATTTTATTTTCGGATTCTTATAGAACTGCCGCATATCATCCTGCTTCTTTTCATCGCGGCTGAATATCCTTATTTCGGCAATATCAGTATCCAGAAAACGGCGTAAGACTGCATTGCCGAAAGAGCCGGTTCCGCCGGTGATGAGTAAACATTTATTATTAAAATCCATTATTGTTATGCTTAAA
>JAFGOZ010000569.1 GCA_016926235.1 Bacteroidales bacterium
AATTTAGAATTTATAGCTAAATCTAATAAACCAGTAGAGATAATTGCCTCTGAATTAGATGTAACGCTATTCTTTTCAGATTCATTATTAAAATGAATAATTCCAGGACTCGGAACAATGGTAATTCTTTCATTGATCCGAGAGTCATGCTCTATAGAAGACAGGTGTTCCTTAATTTTAGAAACATATTCTTCATTACCGGTAAGTATATAAGTTATATTTTCTCTGATTGAGACATCCATATCTTCCCTTTGGTGCAAAATCTCACGCAGAATATTATTGACTAATTCTTTTTGGGTATGTTTAAGGAATAAAAGTTCTTTTTCTTTTTGAAAATTACCTTCATTTGATGTTTGAACAACACAATTATTATCATTGACTATTATACTAATAACAGGTTCTTTTTTGGAAGGTGTTCTTAAATTTATCCAGTTATGTATAGCTAAGGAGTTTAAAATTATTTTTCTCGGTTCAATTCCGCTTGCCCGAAGCGGATTCAGGTAGTCAATCAAGGCGTTTTGTTTAACTATACTGATTAAAATATCTATCATGTGCTCGTGTTGATTTTGAAATGTAGTACCATACACGATTTCATCCATGGACAGCGGTATTACCGAAGGTAACTCGAAATCAATCATTGATAGAGCTTCTTCAAAAGTAGAAGCCGGAAATGATAAGGATTTTAAAAAGCATAAACTTCGGGGAATCGCTATTGCCCATTTTTTTACTATTACTTTTCTTTTATCAATTCCCTGCTTGAGCTCATCCAGGGAATCAAACCATAAACATTGTGTCGAACCATTCTTCTTTGTACATACAGTAACACTACCATCCTGGTTAATATTTATGGACGCCCACTCTGATTTGATTTTTAGCACTTTCATTACAGCAACCTTTCCATATTAAGGATTTTTAACTCGGAATCTTTAATTTCAATCGTTGCCATTAGAGTACATTTATTTGTATCGCTAATTCCGGCAGTTGAAAATACCCGAAAACATTGTGATTCATAGCAACAATACTCCTGCAATAATGAAATTTGAATTTCTGAAAGCTCTTCCAGAAGGGCAATTTCTTCTGGACTTGTAATACACACATCATCAGCAGTCCCGGCTATTCCATCCCGACCGATCCTGTTACGTTCTATCAAAACGGCAACATTTTCATCAAGACCCGGTAATGCACTTATGACCATTTTACTGGCTGTATTTATGTTTATTTTGCCGTCACCATAAACAGTAAAAACATCAGTAAGGCCATAATCTAACATACTATCTTCATTATCAAATGGGAGTTTAAGGAATCCATCACTTTCATCAGCATTCAAAAATCCATCTCGATTCAAATCCTCTCCATTATATATCCGGCGAGTCACACCTTTAATAAAAAGTAATTCTCCTAAAGTGACAAAAGGTGCATTTTTTGCAATATACGGATTCTCTAAAAGCTTGTAATAATCTGTTTCCGCACCATCAGGACTGATATCACTGTTCTCATCAATCCAGTCAAGTATGCTTGCATAAATACCATTGTCGAAAAGATTCAAATTTTCCCAACTCTTAGGATCAGAAGTATTGAGATTGAGATATCCATATTCATCTCTGAGATTATATGAGAGTAATTTCTTGTTATCGTCAGAATATTCAGGTATTTCTCCAAATAGATTTTCCTCGTCTGCAGAATTATGAAATTGACATATCTGAGTAATAATAAGAGGTGTCAACTCATCAGAAATTAATAGAGCTTTTGTCCTTTCAATACCTCCTAACGCAAGACAATAGGCCTTGGTCCTTTGTGCATACGTGAAAGCAAGTTTCATTTCAACTCTTGTTCTATAAGTCAAGCCTAAAGAAATAATGATTAAACTTGACAGGACTATCAAGACAGCTATCAATATACTGCCTCGCATGTTATGCTTTCCGATTGAGTTTCTGTTATTTATAGTTTCTTTCATAAGACAGGTGAAGTACAAGGAACAAATATACAAGATTCAAACTCAGTTTCGGGTGCTTTATCTGTTGCATCCCATTTTAGTAATATTTTTAATGCCTTTGGTGGTGTATCTTTTGATTCATAAGATTCCTGCCATGAATTGTCAGATGTACCAGCATTAGGATCGATTGCCCATACTTTAAATTCAGATATACTATCAGAAATCACATCTGAACTTGTTGCTCCAATGATTTTATTACCTCCACAAGGCTCTTCGATTCTTATCAGTTGTTTTGTATCAGATTCAGATTCTTTCATAAATCTATAACTGACTTTTGCCATTCGTGATGCTTCCAGCGTACCGTTCCAGAATGGTGTTTGTGTATAAAAAGTCAATTCAGTTCCCATGTCCGGTAAATTTGAAACTCTAAACATTGTATTATCCTGCCCTTCTTCTTCCGTGGCCGAAGGGATATACAAGCATGACGCTTCCTGTCTTAATGTTTCCGTTACCTGACGCGCGGTATTATAAATCAGTCTTCTATTTTCAATACTTGACCAGATCATATAAGCTTGCTGATAAGCAGCATTGGTTCCAAGAATCAAGATCGAACTTATAGTTAAAGCAAGTAATATTTCCACTAACGTGAAACCCTGAACTCGCCAATATCTTTTGTTACTTTTTATAGACATTAAAATTGTTATCTTATTTATCAAAGTGTTTTCATTTTAATTAATGAGTACAACTCGTATTGCTGCTGACGCTGCTGCTCCTTCCACTTTACAAGAACGCGAAGTGCGCCAAGATTATCTATTGGAGTAGGAGCTATTTTAATTTCCCATGAATACAAACCTTCTTCTCCTTCTCTTGTTTCAAACGCTGCATTTTCATTCATCATTGTTTCAGTTAATAAGTTTTCAGCAATCAAAACAGATTTTGTAAGCATTCTTGTATGATTAGAAACTGTAGAGCAGTTTCTTAAAACATAAAATATAGCTGTTAAGGTTGTACCCAATAATGTCATAGCTACAATTACCTCAACTATAGTAAAACCTGAAATGTTATTACTACACTTTAAGTTCAATCGAGAATTTATGTTCTTAAATTTCTGGGCTAATAATCTCAACTATTTTTCCTTTTATGTTTATTGTATAAATCAAATTATCAATCGAAAGAGAAACACTTCCACTGGGCCAAAACTTTGCAGGATCAAATATTAAGTAATAGTTACTGCCTTCCATACTAAAACCTTCAATATCCGAAACCTGAATATTCTGATTGAAGTAATGATTTCCGATATCGCCGGATTTATCAATTGGCTGAAAGTTGTTACTATATGTATCCGTCGCCATTTCAATTGCAAAATTATTGATTTTTCGATTCAATACTATTCTTGTTGGCCGCTTCATATCTATCGCTAAATCTATTACATACTTGATTGCTAATTCCAGGTTTAAAGCTTCCTGCTTTATACTAAGGCTCTCATTACTTCGTGTTGCATACGGCATTATAATTGCCACCATTGTAGCCATTATCGTTAAGACAACCATTAATTCAACAAGAGTAAATCCACGAAGTTTCAAAGTTTATCTCGCTTGTAAAAGCTGATCATAATGATTTGTAACATCATCTTCGTTATTATAAATACCGTCCGGGCCTGGCGATACGATATCATACAAATACTCTGAGTTTGTCAGTGTGCTCGGGTATGAATACCGATACTCATTTCCCCATGGATCCGGAGGAACTGAAGCACTCTGCAAATAAGGTCCTCTCCAGTTTTTAATCTGTGATCCATATAGAAGAATCTGCAATCCCTCTTCAGAATTCGGATACCTTCCGATATCCTGTTCGAAAACAGATATTGCCAGACCAAAGCTGCCGACTATTGTCTGTTTGGCAGCTGCGATTCTTGCATCATTGGAACGCCCTACGAAACGCGGCAATACAACAGCCATTAGAACACTTATTATTGTAATAACTAACAATAACTCGACTAATGTAAATCCATTGTCTCTGAATGTTCTTTGATAAACCATATTCATTTTCCCCTGTAACCATATCAACTTATCATTGTACTTGTTTCAAAAATTGGTAATAATATCGCGATAACAACGAAACCAATAATTAGACCTAACACTACAATCATCACCGGGCCAAGAAGTGCTGTCATTGCATTTATAGCAGACTCACTTTCCTGATCATAAATTTCAGCCACTTCCAACAACATCTCTGGCAAAGCACCTGTATCTTCCCCAACCGATATCATATTTGTTGCGATTTCACTAAAGCTATCCTGCTTTCTCGCCGCTTCTGCCAAAGACGAACCTTTCAATACTTCTTCTTCAATATTATCAATATCTGCTGCGAAAACTCGATTTGAAGTAATCCCCTGGGTGGTTTTTATCGCTGAAACTATGTCAACTCCGCCGGTTAAAAGCGAACCGAGAGTCCTGGCAAAACGCGCAAGTTGCAATTTGTTATTCAATTTCCCCAATACTGGCGCTTTTAGAAATAAACTATCAAGGTAAAACCTGATATGATCAACTTTTAACGCGGCTAAAATTAAACATAATATTGCTACAATTCCGATTAATATAGTCCACCAGAAACCCTTGAAGAAATCCATTGTACCAACCAATATCATTGTCGGCAAAGGCAGCTTTTGATTGACATTCACAAATAAAGTAACGAATTTAGGTACGACAAACGTTGTTAAAACTCCGACAACGATAGCACTGACAAATAGCAGAAATATCGGGTAAACAAGTGCGCCACGTATTCTGGCTCTGACAATTGCCTGTTCTTTCAGCTCCTTGCTTAATATAGCAAGCGTCTGAGCCAAACTGCCGGATTGTTCCGCGGCCGCGACAATAGATGTATATACAGGCGAAAAAACTTTCGAATGCCTCGCCATCGCTTCGGACAATGAACTGGATTGCTCAACATCAGTCTGTACCTGTTGTATTACTGTAGCTAAATATTTATTTTCCGTCTGCTTTGTTAATGTTTTCAATGCTATAGTTAGCTGCATACCCGCACGGAGCAAAGTAGCTAATTGTTGTGTAAAAATCGCCCTCTCACGGACACTTACTCTCTTACCTAATCCACCATTTGAACTTAAAAAGCCTGAAAATTTGCCTTCCTGCTCGACGTTGAGAATATAGTAACCCTTTTGCTTGAGGGCACTTACAACATTTTCACGCCGGTCAGCCATCATTTCGCCGGTTATCAACGCCCCTTCGTTATTTTTCGCTTTGAATATATAATTCAACATATAAACGCCACTTTAAATTAATACTATTCCTATAACTATTAATACATGGCGCAGCAAGTGGGGCTATTGTTGATAAAAAAATTAAAAATATTTAAATATTTTTCAAAAATTTCTGCTTGAGGAATGTGAAGATACAATTTCCTACCCCAAAACATCATTTTCAGTGTAAATAACACGATTCATGTTAAGAAAGCTCATAATTAAATAAACATGAGTATTTCTCATCGAAATTGGTATGGAGTTGGATTTAAGTAAAGAACGAATACGCCAAATTGAACTCATTATCTTGCAAAAGTTACGACAATCACTCAGCGCCGACGAATTCGAATTACTTACCGGCTAATTTTGCATAACTACTATTTTGTATACTTTTGTTCGAAAACGCTAATCTGACTATACTATAAATTAATTAGTAAGGTGTCCCCCGAT
>JAFGOZ010000570.1 GCA_016926235.1 Bacteroidales bacterium
AATAGATGTTTTTTTGATTATTGTTAAAATAGCTTGAATTATGCGAAATTTCTGATAAAATATTATAATAATTAAAGCATAAAGCTGAATACGGTTGTAAGTTTTTATAGCTGACTTTACCGAATTAAAACATGTTAGCTTAATTTTACTAATGTTTTCACTATTCACCATTTATAAACAATTTCAAACTTATAACATATTTCTTCAAAAGAGGATTAAATGATTAATAAGGCAGTGCCTGTTACATCTTGCTTGCGACTGCATTACCTTATCCCTATGGAGTTTATGCAGTAATAATTTGAAATAGAGGTAATGGCCAATGTTTCGCAAAATGGATTTTAATGCCAGAATATTATTTTGCGCAATTTTTTATATCCTGATAATATGTATTATGGCCTTGATTGTCTTTTTTGAGATTGGATCAATCGATAATTATCGTATTAAGATATTTTTTTTATTATCTATCTTTCTGATATTTTTTACAATTGCAATTGTAATTCTGGCAATTAGCTCTATATCAAATCCCTTAACATTATTATTTCAAAACATACATAGAATATCCGGCGATGATATTCCGTCAAAACCAATATCAAGAAAATTCTTACCTGAAAATATAACTCATATTGTTAATTGTCATGAACAATCAATTAAAAACAAATTAACTGCACTTTCACGAGCAAATGACAAAATGAATAACATCAGCAACCGGGTAGCTTCTGTTTCTTCATCCCTAAAGGGAATATTCGGCAACATTGAAGAACTCGCTTCTTTTTCAGATGAACTAAGCGGCGTAATGGAACAGGCTTCATCAATCTCTACTGAAATTGCGGAAAACTCGTTACTAATGGCAGAATCAATTCAGGATTTTGCGCAAAAAGCTTCGGATGGAATACTGGAAGCGAATGAAATCAAAAAAAGCGCTGAAACCATTCATGAAAGGGGTTTACACGCGCAGAATAAAGCTGAAAATATATTTCAAAAGACTAAAGAAGACCTTTTAAGCGCCATAGACGAGTCAAGTGTTGTAGATCAAATTTCCATTCTCTCTGACTCCATCATAGATATTATTGATCAAACAAACCTTCTCGCTCTAAATGCTGCAATCGAGGCAGCAAGAGCCGGAAACGCCGGAAAAGGTTTTTCGGTTGTAGCAGATGAAATTGGAAAACTTGCCGAGCAGTCAAAAAACAATGTTGCGGAAATTCAAAACGTAACAACAACCGTTAAGGCTGTTGTTTCCAGGATTATCACATTTTCAAACAATCTTCTGGAATTCATGTCTAACGATGTAAAAAATGATTATGACTCAATGATTCAGTTTGCAGAAATATACAATCAGGACACTTCAAAAATAAATTTTCTTTTTAACGAATTCCAGAAAACTTCTGAATCCATGTTGAATATGGTAAGAATACTGATTGATAATCTTGACCACATCGTACAAGCCTCCAGCGAAGGAGAAGAAGGCATTTCTTCAATGACCAATCAGATTAGTCTTATTTCAGATAAATCTGAACTGGTATTAGGCCAACTCCACAAAATTATGGAAGCAGATTCGCACAAAAATTTATTTGATGATAAATATAACTTTTCAGGAGGCGACTCAATGAGTATTGAAAACCAAATCGAAGGTCTATCTGACATAACAAACAGGGAATGCGGCTATGTAGGAATACTTACCGGCAGTAATATCGTAGTTTCAGCAGGCCATGGAAAATGGAACACGGAAAATGTTCAGGAATTAACAAATGACATCTTGTCTAAAGCCAAAAATTTTGGTTCAGCAAAGTGGGCATATATTGCAGATCCTTCAAAGATGGATCCTCTTTTCTCTAAAGAGACATCTGACGAGTTTGCTAAACTGCATGGACAGATTCAGGCTGCAGGTTGTCGAGCAGTGGGATTTCTTGACGGCAATACCGCTGCGATGAAACTGCAGTCTCAAAAGCATCAGAACAAATCCGAATCTAATGAATTAGCCGTAGGTCATTTTAAGCATATCGAAGATGCTATTGAGTGGATTAAAGATTATGGCATTTCCTGAAAAATTGCAATCTGTTCATTTTTGAATATGCCAAGGTCACCTGTAAAGGAAATGGTTATCTGTTACCTATAGCAGTCAATTGCTGCCCTGTATTTTGAAGTAGAATGGATGTTTTGCTGAATAATTATATATCTATGAAGCAGTACTTGCAATACTGCTTCATAAGTGTTATATTCAGACTAACGAATAGCATATCATACCGGCACATGACTTTATAATTATCTAACAATCGTTGCATCCATGAAAATTGGCTTAACAATTTAACAATTCAGACCCATATACCATATTCACAATCGGAGGTATTTCCCAAAATAGAGTTATGTTTTAAAAACTGCTTCTCATAACACAGATCAATTTCTCCCCATACCTTATAAACCCCTACTCGACTTCCACGGCAAAGCTATAAATAATTAGTTTTTAAAACAAAGCCGGTTGCCATAAAAAACCAATCAAAGATCCGCACAGAAATTATTTATCACTGTACTACAGGAGATTCACATCGCAAGAAATCTTCTATAGTACCAATAATCAGGGGGACACTGTCTCCTGTGGAGGATTCTATGAAACACCTTATCACATTCGGAACATTTTTGCTCTCTACAACATTACTCTTCACTGACAGGATTACTGAAATAAAAAAATTCACAAAGGAGAATTATTATGAAAATTAAACTTTTACTATCATTATTAATCATAATCTCAGTATCGTTTAGCTCCTTTGCAAAAGATGAAATTGTATTAAAAGTAGCGCCTGTAATTGGTTATAATTACACCTGGATTGATGCAACATCCACATACGGTGACGGAGAGTCAGATGCCGATGGAATGGCTTATGGTCTTGATCTGTCCGCCGGAAGAGTTCTCAGTGATAAGCTTACAATGGGTGTTGACCTCAGTTATCAGGTTACACAGGATCCGGATCTTAATGTTAATGGAACTGAAATTTCCGGTTCTGATATAGACCTTACATTAACCACAGTTAAATTGGGACCATTTGTCAGATATTTTCTTTCCAGAAGTTTTTACTTAAGCGGCTCTTTTGGATTTTCAAGTTTCTGGAGTGCCGGAAGTGACGACGCTATGGATCCTACAGCGTATGGAGTCGGTTTCAGTATCGGTGCGGGATACGATTACTGGATTAATAATAAGTTTGGTGTTGGATTCTTTACTGATCTGGTAGCACAATATACTTGGGCAGAAGACGATGGAACAGACTATTCTGTGCAATCAGCTTATCTTCCTAATTTCGGAATTGCCGCTTGTATCAGAATGTAACCGGGGAACTTCAAAAATCATCCGGCTTGGAACGGCTATGATGTTCCAAGCCCGATCAAAGATTATTATTCTCTCAGGCTCAAAAAACTACTAAAATTAATTTATTTATAATGAAGCTGTAAAACAAAAAACTACTACCGCTTGACATAGCAAACATGAGGGTTGGTGAAAAATTAATCATTTGAGATTTCAGCTATACTGTGTCCAAACAAAAAAACATCAACCATGATGCCGCCTAATTTGATAATTGACATTATTTAAATTCAATATTGAAACTATCAAAACTTACTCTTCTATTGTGTGACCCATCATCTTCAAGGCTGTCCGGGCAATATCACTTTCAGGAAATAGTGTTAAAACCTCTTCATATTTTTTTACTGCGTCCGTTCTTTTTTCAATTTGCGAAAGACAAAAGGTGGACTGACCCCCTAAAACTGGAATGACAAAACCAGAAGGTTTAAGGAGAATGGATCAATGATAACTAGAAAACAACACAGTGAAGA
>JAFGOZ010000571.1 GCA_016926235.1 Bacteroidales bacterium
CCAAGAAAATATAATATCACCTGATTATTAACACCTACAAAAGCCATTACAACAACACAAATAAACGCCATCAAAGCCATAAAACGCTTTGAACTTACAGAGTTATCACCTGATAACATCTTTTTAATAAAATCAATTAACTTTCTCATAACCATAAATAATATAATTATCAATTTTTCCTTCAATACGTTCCAAACTTTTAAAAATCCTTTCCTTTTCGTACTTCAACTGTTCTATTTCTGTATTAATACGCCCATAATTCAAATCAAAAGCAAATAATACAGAATAAGACCCCATAACCAATGACATCACCAGGGTGATTAACCACCCTGGCAACATCATTGAACTTTTTAAAAACTCCTTCATATCAACTTACAAATAACAAATACGCTAATCCAATACACAACAAAATTATGAAACATAACAAAAACTTAAATCCAATAGGAACCTTGTTAACAACTTCAGTTATCTTAACCTCTTTAATAACTTCCTTAACTTTACTTTTTTCAATAATCAATTCATGATTCAATAACTTTACTGAATCTATCAGAGACACAATTTTCAAAACCCCATTACTGTATTTATAACTTAATTTCTGATATTCTGAATTAAAATCTGACACCCCAGAAATCAAAACATTATTTAATGAATCACATTCCAAATACATGTTAAACCCGGAAGAATCATAAATAAAACTTTCCTTGACCTTTTCAATTGTATCAACTTTATATAATACAACCGAATCACGATCAATATACTTATCAAAACAATGCTTACATACTTCCGATTCATTTTTCATAACCCAATTCCAATGACTACATGATGAACATATAACCATCATATAAATCAAAATACCAAACAGAACAATCA
This sequence comes from Bacteroidales bacterium, assembly GCA_016926235.1. Next base: position 871 of record JAFGOZ010000571.1, read on the forward strand.
AATAGATCATTCTTTCATAATCAATTCCTCTTTTCATAACTATGCTTCAAGAATAAACCACCAACGTAAGTGAACATTTGCCGGATTGGTCGCCCATTCTGGGCAATCTAATCTAAACGTTACAAAATCACCAGCAACAACACTCAAATTAACATTATCATTATTGAAATACTTTGCATTATTCGTATCCCCTATAGTTTCAATTAATGTATTTGAAGTGTAATTTTTCCTTAATTGAACCGATATGTTTTCACCACTTCCGGCAGTAACAGCATACCAATCCAAACCTGCCTTTACTATCGTACCATCATAAGGGATAAATATTTTATGATATTCACCTTCCGTAGCAAAGAAAAACGCAGCATTTCGACCTAAACAATAATTAGTCGAATCCCCGGGAGCTTGCGCACCAACATACCTAAAATCATATAATAAATATTTTTTCCCTGATGGATTATTGCTTAAAATATTACCTATCATAACAACATTTTTTATTTAAACACCATAACCATAATAAAAATCCGGTATATAAGAATCATTCTTATAATACCTTACAAGATATAAACCTGTACGCCTTACATATACGTTCATATACATCCATGAAGGAAAACGCCTGTCTAACATACTTGCAAATTTCCTCAGAGAATGAACGTACACATATTTTAATGTTCTTTTTTTACCTTCTAAAAAAACAATACAGGTATAGTCATTTTTACGCTTTAAACCCTGATAAGACATTTCAAATACCTCTTTTAATTGCAGAATAATAACCCTCATTCATCCAATTATCAGGTAATGACATTCCATTTTCAAAATGAACTATGTACTTACCAAGCGATAAAATTTCCCTTTTTAAAATCACATCTGACCCTAACTTTCTTACCAGAAAATCACAATAGTTTATATCACTTTCCGCATAACGGGCAATAAAATCCGTTACCGGATAAGTATTTCTATTTCTGAAATAATAAAACAAAAGCCTGTACCCGGCTTCAATACCGTCCGACATAAAATAGAACTTCAAAAAATCTTTTTCTCCATCCTTACATAAATAATCCTTCCTGAAAACATAATTTTTTTTCATATTGAAAGGATTGTTATTTCTGAATCCTAATGTATTTTTTGGCTTGCTTGTCGTAAATATAGCTACTGTCAAACCTAACCCTATCAGCAATTGAATCATATCTTAACTTTTTTATTTTCCTTCTATAATATTCCCTGTAAAACTTGAATGGCCAATAAATAAAGCCTATCAATATAAAAGCTTCCTGTAGTATTAACTTTAATACCGACATTGCAGAAATAAACAATATAAAGGCAGTTATAAACGGTAACGATATAACTGCCAATATAATAACTCTAATAATAATACCTTTTTTCCTCATTTTACGTACTGTAACCCATTGCATAACCTATGAAGGTTATTTCAGCAGTAACACTAGCACCCGAAATAACAGCCTTACTGAAACATCCTTCAATCTCAACAATGAACCTTGCTGAATTTGCAGTATCATTATTGTCAACCGTTACAACAGTTGTATTCCCTGCATTAAATGGAGCAACTTCGGTAAAAGTACAAACACCGGATGTCGAAACAGGTACATTAAACTGAACATAAAACTTACCGCATAACCATACTAAATCACTATCAGATAAATACGTAAAATTTCCGGACGCATCCAAACGAACCTTCCCACAAATAGGGGATATGGTTCTTCCCTGTTTACCTACTGAATTAAATAATATCTCTTTATATACCTTATCCATAACTAAATACATTTAAGTAAATATCCCTTAAACTCAAACAACATATGATGATCCGGCACACTATCAATAGCAACAAAACCAAAAACACCTTTAAAAATATATTTACCATCATTATAACTCCAATTCCTGTAGAGTTGCGATCCCTTACCAAAGGGATCAACAACCGCAATTTTTGGAGTTAATATTTCATATGGTTTAAACGATTCAGTTATCCATGTACTGTTTAACATTTCCAATTCACCACAGAAAATATCACTATTTACATCCGGGGGATCAGAACTATTTGCAACACCAGTATCCGATAAATCCAATAACGTATGCCAGTAACTTGTCGTAGGCAACCATACCTTTTGAATTGATACAGGCTCTATAACAGGACGGTTCAAACGTTCACTCATATGATCCGCCAACGCTTCAAAAATCAATCCTTTCATAAAATATAAATTCCTTTGTTTTCAAACATAACTTTCAGGTTGTCATAAGAATATTTACCAGTTTTCGGCAATTCCTCTTTTAACCAACCCTGTAAATTCAAATCAACACCAATGACATCACTATGAACACCCCATAACTTCTGATAACGGACAACCCCAAAAGACTTAAATATGTATAATATCTCATCTTTATTTAACTTCTGTAATTGTGAGAAAATGATCTCCGAATCCGTTCCCACTTTGTTCATTGCGTCATAAATTGACTTGCAAATGACACTTAATTGATCCGTATTTATGCTCAAATTATTCTTATTCACATAAATATTACTTGTCGTATAGTCTGTAACATTCTTTCTTTTCTTACTCAGAAATATAAATACGAACAGACCTATCAACCCTAAAAAGATATAGCGGATTGAACCGCTATACCTTTTTATAACCCTGCCTAACTTTTTACGCTTCATTTTTACCTGTAACTTCTCCTTGAACGCCTTCTTCTACGCCTTCTACTAGCTGAAATCATTCGCTTTGCGATACTCTTAACAGCCTTATATTCTCTTTTTGATAACGGTTTTCTTTTCCTTGCCATAACATTTAATATTTAATCATCCAATTCCTCATCATGATCATCAGATACCAAATCAGATAACCACCTCTTTAACGGAAAATACAATAAAGCTATACCAACAGCAATATACCATACGGAAGTTTTTTTCTTCAATTTATACTTCCAATCCTTATCCTTTTCCTTTATTTCGTTGTCTATCCTTATTGAATCCCACCAAACCTGTGATTCATCCCTGTATTTTGCGTAATCTTCATCATCCATTAAGGAAAATTCAGATATTAACCTAAAAATTAATTTAACCGGATTCATGCTTTATTTTTTACTTTCTTTTAAAAATCAAAAACATACCGGCAATAGCAGCACCACCCAACAACAAATACTTCATTATTCCGGTAGTAATAGGGGACTGAGCCTTGCTTTCCAAATTCATTGAACTTTCCGCAGCACTCAAAGCAGCTGCCCCCGTAACATCTTGATACGACTTTACAAACGTCTCCGCAGCCGTAGGCTTACTTGCTGTACTGGTAGTCTTACTTCCGGTTGCCTTGTTGACAATACCGCCAACAATATCAATTGCACCTGATGCAATACCACCAACAACCGGAATTTTAGATACTATCTTGCTAACTAAACCATTCGGTTTTATAGCCTTTTTAATTGCACTACCTATTTTTTTAAACAAACCCATAACAATTACCTTCTGTATTTTTCAACAATATGCTTTGAATCAACACCCGCACGATTTAAAACCTTTCGAAAATTTTCTCCTGCATGTTTTTTCTGCATATTCAACGCACGATCAGCAGTAAACAGATCAGTCATTAAATAAGAAACAACAACGCCATTCTTTGCACTGTTTACATTCGATGAATTAAGCTGCAAATCCAATGTTGACCCATCCAAATCGTTACCGCTATAAAGCAAAAAAGATTGTCTTAAATATGCAGCCTCTACCGGAATACCCATCTCATAATACCTACGGCAAAGCAATTGCCGCCATGTTGCATATGATGAATATTTATCCGACTTCAAAGACATTGATTGAATAACCTGATCAGCTTCCAAAATCGAATCCTTATCCAAATTTATCAATGATATTTTTACAACATCATTCCCAATTGCCGGACTAAATGAAGATTCACCGGAATTGATTGAAAATACTTTTACAACAGGAATATTTTCCTCATATCCTATAAATTGTTCAAATTCAGCTTCAACATAGGATAGGGAAGAATCAATATCCGATGCAAAAGCAGATGAACCTACGGAAACCTCAATCTTTAATTCATCGGAATCTTTTACATTTATTACTCCCGGAAGATCACATACAACCGAAATTAAAGCCTGTTCCTTTACGGCAACGTCCTTTGCAAGAATAATAACCATATTACTTGCAGTTGTATTCAACGGGTGAATGTAATTGAAGTTGTTGTCCAACGCTGAATCCAACGCCCAAAAAATAACCTTGTCAGAAAATATTGTATGATCCACCCGGTTACGTGTAAGGATCATTTTTACA
>JAFGOZ010000572.1 GCA_016926235.1 Bacteroidales bacterium
TACGTTGAGTCTTTCAGCAAACTCCAAGTGATATTTGAATCTTCCCAATTTTTCTTCATCTGTAGTCTCCCACCAAGCAGCCAGAATCAATGGCAAAGCAACTCTTGCATCAGTTTTTGATTTTATAATTTCCCAGACTTTATTCCATTTCTGTGGTTGGGGGCATATACGGTTATTAATCAATAATTCTTCCATTACTATCGGATTTGCGTTGTATCAATCCAATCAAACTGCTTCACCTTCTTCTTGGTGGCTGGGTCATTCAACCCATTGACCTCTTTTACTGCCTTTCCGAACTTGTTATAGTTTACCAGCACCCCATCATCCAAATCAATTTCAATACGTTCTGTTGCCAATGGATAAAGAATATCCCTTTCGTATTCATGCAATTCAACCAACATCTTCTGAATGTTATCACTTTCTTTAATTGCTTTAGATTTGTCAGATACAGACCCAGATTCCTTAACACGTTCAAGATGTTCCTTTCGGGTATTTAATTTGCCGATGAACTCTTTCAGGTACTTGTTTAAAATGTTACTGACCGTATCTGGTGTATAACGGTGCATATAAATCAAGACATTGAATGAACCTTTGGGTGAAGAAAACATCCAGTAGATTGGTCTTTTTTTGTAGCGTTTAATGTGGTCAGGATAAAAATCTTTGATGAAATATTTCCGAATGTCTTTACCAATCTGTTCTTCAATAAATGCAAGGTTCTTATTGAAGTTTTTTTCGCCAAATGTTACTTTTAGAAACTTGTAGAATTTGCCTACGATATCGTCTTCAAACCATTCTTCATCAAGTACAGAGATAATGTTGTCAGCATCAGGAAGGAAATAACATTCGTATCTCGGTTTTGATACCACATTCAAATAATCTTGTAGTACTTCGCCTTTATTTGCTAATATAAGACCGTCTTTATCCAGACTATATCTTCCAAAAATGCAGCCTACGAAATAACTTAACAATTGTGTAAATACTTCATTTGAATTAAATGTTACTGCCCCTTTATGTATCTTGGTTTCACTCTTCAAGAGAGTAACTTCAGATATTGAGATTTCAGGTTTATACTCATTATGTAAATCATAATGTGTTAAAAATCTCTTATGCAACTCAGTTTCATTCTTATATATGGTTTCAAATTTCAGTTTCCAAAACTGTATATACATATTATAAGAATCTTCAATATCAGACCTATCAGTGTTTATTATTTTTAAAATTTCATTCCTCTTAAAGTCCCATGAAGTTTCTCTTGAGTCCCATTCAGCCTTTGAAATCTCAATATTTGTTGAAACAAGTGAATCAATTAATTCATCATTTATTTCTATGAAAGGAAGTTTTTCTATATCTGTTGCCTGTAATCCAATAGTTGGGCTTATGGCTAATAGCAGTTCGTTGACTAATCTTGTATTCAAATACCCTAAAATTGATTTATTGGATAATTGAGATTTAGGAAATATTGCTGGACCTGCAACGCTAAAGATAGAACCCACATCAACATAACGGGCACTAATTCCAGAGCCAATTGAACTATATGTTAAAAAGGGCAGGAAATAGTGTTTTCTATTTTTTATAACAAACTCGGGGTCAGAGATTCTTGGATATTTTTCTCTAACCAGATTTAATAGATATTCCCCGTTTTTCTCATAACGAACTACATGTTCCAAGTTACCATACCACTTTCTTTTTTCTCCACCTTTATTAAAAGGATACCATATTCTGTTGCCATCATCATTAGCAATTGGCTCTCTCCTGTCTTTATTAAATCTGTCATTTGAAATTTCGTGCCAATATCTAACATATTTATCTGCATCAGTGGTTGACATTCCCTGTCTTAGAGTTGCATATTCCGCAATTGAATTATTCTTATCGAAGATTTGCAGCAGGTCTTCTGATAACCAATATCCAAATGAAGTACCCGGTATCTTTAAATAATCATATTGACTTGATTTAAAATGCCAAGCACAAGATGAATTTTGTATTGCTAATAATGCTTTTGTTCTTTTTAGTTCAGAGGTATTATAGTCAACCAATCTTATATAAATTCCATTACCACTACTTTTTACATTCCAAATTGTGAAGGATGCATTTTGCACAACTTCTCCACCAATTTCTGGAAATGTTCTTGTTCCAAGATGAAGCAATGTGTCAAAGTGGATGTTATTTATTAGTTCTTTACGAAGGTCTTCATAACTACTTTTAAACATCCAAGTGTGCTGATTAATCATTCCAAGAAACCCTCCTTTATGAATCATAATAATTCCTCTTTCAATAAAGCATGACATTAAATCAGCCTTACTTTTAGGGTATTCTTCTTTAACCAACTTTGATAATTCATTATTCAAATTACCACCACCCATATAAGGTGGATTTGTAACAACACAATGAAACCTTTTATGTAGTATCTTTATTTGTTCAACTGATACAATTAGATTATCCAATTTGTTACGCTTGAAAATATCACTACCGCCTTGGAATGAAATTAATTTTTCTAATATTCCATTTATTTCTTGGCTATTAGCATTTGGAATAATCAATGAACCAAAATTTGTGGCTTGTTGCATCAGAAATAAATCGTGAATCAATTCTTCTGTAACCTGTATGTGCTGTGAATTAAAAAGTTCCTCGATTTCATATTTTGCAACCAACAAATCCTTAAAGCACAAAATATTGGTATTGAGTTCTTTGTGAAACACTCTTCTATGATATTCCCTTGCTTTCAGCATTAAAGCCAATCCTGAAAGTTGTGCAGCACGTTCATCAATCTCAAATCCATATAGGTTTTTTCCGATGATGAGTTGGGGAATTTCGCTGGTATTGTACCCTTCTTCTTCATAAATCTTCGTAAACAAATCAAATGCATAAACCATAATATGCCCACTACCACTGGCGGGGTCTGCAAATTTTATTTCTTCAGGTGAGTTAATCTCTAAGTATTCATTTGACATTAGTGATTCCGACTCGATAAAGAAGGGCATGTGTTCCCGCAAACGAGATTTTGGTCGGTTTTGAAGCCAAAGTTTTCCCAATGTGTTCTGCACCATGTACTCCACAATCCACCGTGGTGTAAACAACTGGGTGGCGGCTGGAATGTCTTCTTTCTTTATTTTGGTTTTAGACGCAAATACCTCATCCTTCTTTTCTGAAATATAAAATTGATATAACCAACCAATAATTTCTACATTCTTACAATCTTCAGATAACATTCCGTCTCTCACATCTTTCACAATAGAGAAATCACTGGTCAAGTCATCTGGCAACAAAAGTTCTGTGTAATCATTAATTTTCTCAAACAGGAAAGTGAAAGTTGTATGAAGGTGATTACAGGTTGCAATCAACAATTCCTTAAAGGCTTCATTCTGTGGGTTGGTACTTGGAATTTTGTTATCCAGTAAATCAAAAATTCTCTGTCGGTTTATCTTCAATTCCTCAGGAATATTTCCACGTTTTGCTTCATCCAGCAGTTCGGGAATTGTATATCCATCTTTGGGGGTAATTATACGAATACCCAATGGCTGATAATCATTAACA
>JAFGOZ010000573.1 GCA_016926235.1 Bacteroidales bacterium
ATGCGTCTTCTATCTTGTTCATCTTTTTATTCCCCTTTATGATGCCAATCGGATTCGCTCAATGATTGCAAGTAAATCTGTACCTCACTTAATACGTTGAGTCTTTCGGCAAACTCCAATTGATATTTAAATCTTTCCAGTTTTTCTTCATCTGTAGTCTCCCACCAAGCAGCCAGAATCAATGGTAATGCAACTCTTTCATCAGTTTTTGATTTGATGATTTCCCTGACTTTATTCCATTTCTGTGGTTGTGGGCATATACGGTTATTTATCAAAAATACTTCCATCACTATCTGATTTGTGTTGTATCAACCCAATCAAATTGCTTCACCTTCTTTTTGGTAGCAGGGTCATTCAACCCGTTTACCTCTTTAACTGCCTTACCGAACTTGTTATAGTTTACCAGCACTCCATCATCCAAGTCAATTTCAATACGTTCAGTTGCCAATGGGTAAAGAATATCTCTTTCATATTCATGCAGTTCAACCAGCATCTTCTGGATGTTATCACTTTCTTTAATGGCTTTGGATTTATCTGATGCAGAGCCAGTTTCCTTAACACGTTCAAGATGTTCCTTTCTTGTATTTAATTTGCCGATGAACTCCTTCAGGTATTTGTTTAAAATGTTACTGACCGTATCAGGTGTGTAACGGTGCATATAAATCAAGACATTAAATGAACCTTTGGGTGAAGAAAACATCCAGTAGATTGGTCTTTTTTTATAGCGTTTAATGTGGTCTTGGTAAAAATCTTTGATAAAATACTTCCGAATGTCTTTGCCAATCTGTTCTTCAATGAATGAAAGGTTTTTATTGAAGTTCTTCTCTCCGAACGTTACTTTCAAGAAATGGTAGAACTTTCCTACAATATCGTCTTCAAACCAATCTTCATCGAGGATTGGAATAATATTGTCCTCATCGGGTAAAAAGGTGCATTGGTCTTGAGTTTTTGCCATCTTTTGAAGGTAATCTACCAAAGTTTCGCCTTGATTTGCAAGAATCAGACCTTCTTTTTCAGGGCTAAAACGACCGAAAATGCAACCTAAAGTGTAACTTATGAATTGAGCAATAATTTCACGTGAATTAAATTTTAATGTTATATCACCATAATTATTAACTTTTTTCGTCTCAGGGTCACGGGTAAGTTTTGAGTCAAGTTTTACAAGTGCCTTTCTATCCAACTCTTCATGCAAAATGGTAATCTCTTCTAATGGGACATTATTGGTTATTTCTTCAGTCAAACCATAAATATCAATGAATCTTTGATTTATTTCTTCTTCTTTTTGATGTGTTTTAAAGAATTTTAATTGCCAACTTTGAATGAACATATCATAAAGATTCTCGATTTCTTGTTCATCTTTTAAACATAATGAAACAATGCCGTTACGTGAGAAATCCCATGAATTCTCTCTTAAGTCCCAGTCAAGTTTTGAAATCTCAATTAATTGATTAACCAATAAATTGATGTACTGGACTTCATTTGTTTTTAGTTCAATTACTGGAATTTTAGCAACATCACCTACTTGAAAATGAAACGAAGAATTTATTACATTAATAAGATTTGAAAACACTTTTGTGTTTGTATATCCTAATAACTGTAGTTGATTCTTTTCTGTGGGATAAAAACAGTGACCAGAAATATCATGGAAAGTATCACTTGGAGCAAATCGGGAGTTAAAAGGACTTGATGTCAAATCAGTCCATGTACATTTTAGTTCTTTCAATTTGGTTAAAGGTAAAACTGTTGCATTTTTTTGTTGTTTGATAAAATCTGGATTTTTGTTGTAGTAAAGTAAATAGTCTAAATTCCCGTACCATCTTCTGAATGAACCACCCTTGAGATATTTTATCCATTTAGGTGCTGTTTGGGATTGATTTAAGAATTCATTCGTTTTAATCTCAAACCAAAACCTGAGAAACTTATAATTATTTGAAGTTTGCATTCCAACTTTTGGAAAGCCAACTTCACCAAATGGCTTGCCTAAAGAAAAAATTCTCTTCAATTGGCTACTTAGCCAGTAGCCAATAGGATTACTTGGAATGCTTTCAAAGTCCAGTTGGTTAACTTTAAATAGATACGTACTTCTACTATCGTTAATTGCATTAAGAGTTTTAATGCGTTTGGTTTCGGAGTTTTCATAATCGACTAACCTTAAATAAAAACCTTCCGCATTAATTTCATAATTCCATAAAACGAAGGATGCATTCTGGACTACTTCTCCACCAATCTCAGGGAATGTTCTTGCACCTAAATGTAAAAGACTATCTATAAATGAATTTTTGATGATTTTCTTTCTTAGGTATTCATAACTACTTAGAAACATCCAACTTTGTTGATTAATCATTCCCATAAAACCCCTTTGATGTAACATGGCTTGGATGCTTTCCATAAAACAAGCCATCAAATCATATTTACTATCAGCATAATAGGTTTTTACAAATTCTGACAATGCCTCATTCATGTTTCCACCCATGTAAGGGGGATTTGCTGCTACACAATGATATTTTTCCCCAAGTTTAATTAGTTGCGTCAATGCTGTAATTAAGTTGTCAATCTTATTCCATTGAAAAACATTTGCATTTGAGATTAATCTTTTTAATTCATTATTTATTCTTAAAATTTCTGTAGTACTTGCTTTAGGGATGATTAAAGAACCAAAATTAGTGGCTTGTTGCATCAGCAGAAAGTCATGCATTAGTTCAGTGGAAATATCGATTTTTTGTGATAAGAAGATTTCTTTTAAATCATTCTTTGTTACCGATAAATCCTGAAAACAAAGAACGTTCGGTTCAAGTTCTTCACGGAATATCCTACGTTGATATTCCCTCGCTTTAATCATTAATGCCAGTGCTGTAAGTTGTGCTGCACGTTCATCAATTTCAAATCCATACAGGTTTTTCTCAATTATGAGTTTTGGGATATCTCTGGCATCGTAACCCTCTTCCTCATAAATCCTTGTAAACAAATCAAAAGCATATACTAAAATGTGACCACTGCCACTTGCAGGGTCTAAGAATTTTATCTCTTCGGGGGAATTGATTTTCAGGTAGTCGTCTGCTTCAAGGGATGCCGACTCAATGAAGTATTGCATGTGTTCTCTCAAACGGGATTTGGGATGATTTTGCAGCCATAGTTTTCCCAAGGTGTTCTGTACCATATACTCCACAATCCACCTTGGTGTAAACAACTGGGTTGCGGCTGGGATATCTTCTTTCTTTACCTTGGATTTGGATGCAAATACTTCATCCTTTTTTTCCGAAATATAGAACTGGTACAACCAGCCAATGATTTCCACATTTTTACAATCCTCTATCAGCATTCCATCTCGCACATCTTTCACGATTGAAAAATCACTGGTCAGGTCATCTGGTAACAACAGTTCGGTGAAGTCATTGATTTTCTCAAATAGAAATGGAAATGTTGTATTAAGATGGTTGCAGGTTGCAATTAATAATTCTTTGTATGCTTCATTCTGTGGATTAGTGCTTGGGATTTTATTATCCAGCAAATCATATATTTTCTGTCTGCTTACCTTTAATTTTTCAGGAATATTACCTCGTTTTGCTTCATCCAGCAGTTCGGGAATTGTATATCCATCTTTGGGGGTAATTATACGAATACCCAATGGCTGATAATCATTAACA
>JAFGOZ010000574.1 GCA_016926235.1 Bacteroidales bacterium
GTAATTGAGCAAAAAGGGAAACTGGTTGCCTATGTCCATCTCAATATGGAGGAACTTGAAAAGAGATACCACAGTCTTAAACAGGATATGACAGATAAATTCGATGAAAAAAAGGAAGAATTACTAAATGAATTGAAAGATTATGTCAATTCGCAGGTTAACAAATTCAGCCGGATTAATAAGGTGATCCTTCAGCCTGTTCCTTTCCAGAAAACTGCGACCCTGAAAATCAAGAGGTACCTCTATTCTTAAAAGGAGAACATAATAAATAAAGGTCGCAAATAATTGAGATCCAATGGATTCTCCTTGCGACCCTTCTTATGTCAATTGCACCCCCCGGGTTTGCAGAAACTCAGCTATTCAAAGCAATCTGATAACGCCTGTCAACTTCACTCCAGTTAATTATTTCCCAGATTGAATCGACATAATCCGGACGCTTGTTCTGATACTTCAGATAATAAGCATGCTCCCATACATCAATCGTCAGCAAAGGAATTCCTTTAATAGGAGAAATATCCATCAGGGGATTGTCCTGGTTAGGGGTACTGCCTATTGCCAGTTTCTTTTCCGGAGTAAGATAAAGCCAGCCCCAACCACTTCCGAAACGCGTCTTGGCAGCTGTGCTCAGTGTCTCCTTGAATTTATCAAAAGAACCAAAAGCTTTTACAAGAGCAGAAGAAAGTTCCGGTGAGGGAGCAGAAGAACCTTTACCTAGATTGTACCACCAAATAACATGGTTATAAAAACCACCTCCATTGTTTCTAATGGCATCTCCTGCTTTTGAGATCTGTGCAAACACTTTCTCAACGGGCATATTCGCAAATTCAGTCCCTTTTATTGCATTAATATAGTTGTTATAATAAGCTCTGTGGTGCCTGTCGTAGTGTATTTCAACAGTCCTGGCATCCATAACAGGTTCAAGACCGTCATAAGCATACGGTAAAGGCGGGAATTCGGGGGTCTGTAAATTTTCCATAATGATATTATTTAAGTTATTTGTTCCTTCCGAAAAAGACTTACCTGCCAGAAATGAGGCAGCAGTGCCCATCCCGACATTCTTAATAAATTTTCTGCGTTCCATTGTCAAGATTTTAGTGGTTAAACAAATAAGGCTTGTTTATGTTCATTAAAGATAAAACATTTTAATATCTATCTTAAATATTTTAATTATAATGCAACTTTAAAAGCGTTTTTTTCGTTATTTGAATATTAATCAGATCTGACAATGAAAAAGTTTTACAAGGTACTCACAATGATATTCTTTCTTGCATCCATATTGACTGGTTGCGGGAAAGACAAAGGAGATCCGCCGGCTTTACCTCCCGGAAATTCCTTCGCAATTGATTTTTCAATCTTTGAACCAGGGAAAAAATCCACAGGGGCAGACCTTAATAGTAAAGGCATTGAAGACAGCCACTGGGAATTTGCAGCTGTAGTCTCAGGTTACTTCAGGACTATACTGACCACGACTCTGGCTGTTCCTGTACTGGCATTTCAAAAGGCTCTGGATCAATCTCCTGTTTACCTGGAGGAAAAAACATGGCAGTGGAGTTATAACTTCAGTCTGCTTAGTGTAACATACAAAGCCAGGTTAACGGGTCAGATCCTGACTGATGATGTCGAATGGAATATGTACATAAGCAGGGAAGGCAGCGGCGGTTTTCCTGAATTCCTGTGGTTTGAAGGCTTATCAAAGATAGATGGAACTAGAGGAACATGGAATCTCAGACAGAGCTATGATTATAATAAACCCTTGCTTAAGATTGAATGGACAAGAACAGGTAATACAGTTAATTACATTAAGTACACATATGTCAGGACAACCGATAATAACGGAGACAGTGACCCTAACAACTCCAGCTATATAGAATATGGCAGAACAACCGGAATATATGATTCATTTTACAATATCAGCTATTTCAATGGCCTTATTTTTGCCCAGGTGAATGTTGAATGGAATTCAACGTCCCGCATCGGAAGAGTTAAATGCCCTGCTTTTTATGGCGATAACAACTGGTATTGCTGGGACGGGACACTTTCCAACTGTGAATGCCCCTGATAATTCCCTGATAAATACCCATTTTTCCTAATTGAAGTTTTTTTTATTATTTTGCCCCCTTAATTTTTGGATGCATAATGTCGGCAGGAAAAAAATCATTGTTGCTCATAATCTTAATTATTGTTGCAGATCAAATACTTAAGATCTGGGTAAAGACCAATATGCAGCTTGGAGAAGATATTCCCATTTTTGGTAAGTGGGGTATGCTCCATTTTATCGAAAACAACGGAATGGCTTTTGGTATGGAGATAGGCGGGAAAGCCGGAAAAATGATACTTAGTATCTTCAGAATAATAGCGATAGCCGGAATAATCTGGTTCCTTAATTCAATTATCAGAAAAAATGCAAATATCGGGCTTATTCTATCTGTAAGTGCTATTCTTGCCGGTGCAACAGGTAATATTATTGACAGTTCTTTTTACGGAATGATCTTCAGTGAAAGTTTTAATGGCCCTGCAACATTATTCCCTCCGGGAGGAGGTTATTCATCTTTTCTCCTGGGGAAAGTCGTGGATATGTTTTATTTTCCTGTAATAAATACTTACTGGCCCGAATGTTCTCCATTCAGACCCGGAGAATCATTCGTTTTTTTCAGGCCCGTATTCAACATTGCTGATTCTGCAATAACATGCGGGATTTTCGCTATTCTGCTTTTTCAGAAAAAAATACTTAAGGATTTTAGTTAAAGCCCTTGCGTGATTTCAGATCCTGCAACATTCACTCAGATCATTCAGAATATTTTTCAGGCTTTCGTGTTTAAGAAAATACCATATGTTTTTGCCATCCCTCCTGGATGCAAGAACACCCCTGTCCTTCAGTATAACAAGATGATGTGAAACTGTTGACTGACCGATTCCCAGATATTTTTGTATTTCAGTGACCGTACGCATCTTCCCGTCTTCAAGAAATCCGATTATTGAGATCCTTACCGGATGAGCTATCGCTTTAAGCATTCCGGCAGCTTTTTCAATAATTTCAGGCGTAAGTTCTTCAAATTTCATCCGTAAAAATTTGTAGTACAAATATATATTAATATGCTGATAAGTTGAAATTCATTCTGGTCCCCTCTTATCTGACGGGTAAAAAACAAATTTGCTGATGGACCTGGGCGTTGAAGTGAAATTACTATATTTGAATGAAACAAAATATAAATGTCAGTCCTTGCGGAAATCAGAAAACCTGTTGAAAGGGAGATGGATGAATTTGAATCCTTCTTTAACAGGACCATGAAAAGTGATATCCCGCTTCTTAAAATAATTTTAAACTATATTCTGCGTCGTAAAGGAAAGCAGATGAGACCTTTGCTTGTCTTTCTGACTGCAGCGCTGAACGGAGAGATAGTGGAATCAACCTACGTGGCAGCCACTATGATCGAATTGCTTCATACAGCATCACTGGTGCATGATGATGTTGTAGACGATGCCCATGAGAGAAGA
>JAFGOZ010000065.1 GCA_016926235.1 Bacteroidales bacterium
CAATAATTGCCGGAATTATTGAAAATTTGGAAAAATAGGATAAGCATTCAATAAAGCTTATAAGTAAACAAGTTTGTCACAAAGGCTCCCACCTGGCCTATGCCAATCGGTCAGGCAGGGGCTCAAAGCTTTACAAGGTCCTTAATTTTATGGTGTTTTCTTAGTGATATCTTTAGATCTTCATGTATTTATTAAAACCTTAGGAGATTTATCTCAGCTTTATTAATTTCCTTCAACTAAAAATTGATCCGGTACAATCCCATTGGAAATATGCCCTGCTGGTATTCATACACAACCTTATTACTAATATTATCCCAACGACCTTCATATGGATTTAAGTGGTTGGTTACATTGGTAATATCAAGAGCTATTTCATGTGTAGTTTTTTTTCCCTGATAAGTAAACCCTATTCTTGGGTCCAGTCTGAAATAATTCCCTACTTTTTGGGTATAGGCATTATCATAATCATATACAGTATAGTTTTCAAGTTTTGATTGTTGTTCCAGTACGGGTATAACTCTCCGGCCTCCTGCCAGAACCATTCTAATGTCAGCATTCATTGACCAGTTTCCCTTTAATTGCCATTCATAACCGCCCAACAGGTTTATTACATAATTACCATTATACACTGTGTTTCTTTCAATATCGTCACTTCCTTTATATTTTGAGTCAAACAGGGATGTGGTAAGTAAAACATAATAGTCATTATTAAAATACTTTTCAAAGGTAAATTCGATACCGTAGTTTTTTCCTGTACCTCTGTTTATAAGACTGTCCTTAGCATCTACGCCAAAATTTGCACCTTCGTTTATCATTGAATAGATGCTTGGCCTGGCCTCAACAGGATAGTCATATAAATACTGGTAGTAGGTTTCAACTTTCAGTCTCAGATTTTTTGTTATAGAATAATTATATCCCAGTACAAATTGATGACTTTTTGAAAATTCCAGATTTTTGTTTGATTCATTGGTTATTGTAAAATTGCCCTCTGTATCATAATTGTAGGTTGGTATAAAATAAATATGCAAAGGTTGTATCTGGCTATGTAACCCGTACCCGAGGCTGATTGACTGTTTTGGTTTAACCTGCCATTGTATGGCTGCACGTGGTTCAACAATCTTGCTGTTATTCAGAAAAAGTTGCATGTGATGTAATCCTCCTACGAAGATTATAGTGGGGGTAAACTTATGCTTCCATTGCAGATAGTTCTGCAGCATAAAAATATTAGTTTCTGAAAAGTTATAGGGTTTGCCAGCAATAAGAGAATCAGATGGCCGGAAATAGTTTACATATCTGTCTGATGAAAATGTGAAGTCCTCGATCAAAGATCCAATTTCAACTGTATTTCTGGCGTTGAATTTTTTTATCAGTTTAGCAGAATACAGCAGCTCGTCCTGGGTATAGCATGATTTTCCCCATTTACCGGCCTTGTGTCCGTTTATTAATGAGTCTTCATCATAAAATGGTCTGCGTGTTGTAACAGCTACCGTGTTTACCATTCGTAAATCATTATCGAAGAAATGTACCCATTTTGCTCCAACTACACCTGTTTTAGATCCGTCTTTTTCTGTAGAGCCTATCTTAACAGGGTTTTCAGGTGTTGCACTGTCCTCATAGTTAAAATATATGTGGCTTAATCCCCCCAACCCAAACACGGAAATATTTCCTTTCGCATAAGGTATATTCATTTTAAATGATAAATCCTGGTAGTAAGGAAGCTCATCTATCCATAGTAATTGATCTACCAGTCCCAGCATGGAATAACGGTAATTAACCAGAAAAGAAGCTTTGTTTTTTGGACTAAAAGGACCTTCTGCTCCAACCTCGAAACCGTTAAACCCTAATTGTGCAACATATTCACGTTTTTCATTATTTCCGTTTCGCATATTCAAATCGAAAACTCCTGATATCCCGTTTCCGAACTCACTTGGAAATGCCCCGGTAAAAAAATCGGAGCGAGACAAAACATTATTGTTCAGAATACTTACCGGTCCTCCGGTGGCACCCATGGCGTCAAAATGGTTTGGGCTGGGAATAGGTATCCCTTCAAAATTCCAAAGCAGCCCGGTTGGTGAATTACCGCGTATAACAATGTCGTTCATCTGGTCGCCTGCTGTTATCACTCCTGCAAAGTTAGTTGCCATTCGCGAGGGATCACCCCAACTGCCTGCATAACGTTCTGTTTGCTCCACAGAAAAGGCCCTGGCGCCAACGATAGCCATTTTATTTAATGCATCACCCTTGTTTTCGTAGATAGAAATTACTACTTCCTCTATCTCTTCAACATTTTCCTCCAATTCTATTGTGAGCACGAGCTCCTTTACGGACTTTAAAATGAGGTTACTCAGTTGGGCAGGTTTATATCCAATAAATCGAGCCTCAATTTCACATCTGCCAACAGGTACATTTTCAAGAACAAATTCACCATTGGCATTGGATATTGTCCCGATTACTGGAGATGTGTTGCTTACCAGGATTGTGGCACCGATCAGGGGGCTTTCCGAGTCTTTGTCAAGGACCACGCCCCTTATTTTTTGAAGTAAACCTCCCTGATTTTCACCTGAATTCTTCAGGAGAAGGATCTTATTTCCCTGTACATGGTAATTAATATCATGATCCGGAAATATCTGATCAAGATATTCGTTTAGTGTTTTTTCCGATTTTTCAATATGGACTATTTCATCTACCAATATTTCATTTGTATAGCTGAAACTTATGTTTGTCTTTGATTCCAGATGCTTCAGAAATTCTTTTTTTGTGCCCTGAAATTCCTCCAATTTTACCTTTTTTGTCAAAATAGCATCCTGGGCATTAGCCATGCATAAAGGTAATGCCAGCAATGCAGATACGATAACAATTATTTTTCCCTTCATTTTACATAAATTGTGTCATTAATAATTTTGTAATCTATATCCAAAAGCAGCTTGAGCTCATTAAATACCTGCTCCAGGGTTTGATTACTGTACTCGCTTGTTAATCGAAGATCTTCTATAAGTGAATCCCGGGAAATAATATTTGTATGGTAATGGTTTTCTATGGTTGTAAATACCTCTCTGAGTGGAGTATCGTCAAACTCAAGCGCACCTGTTTTCCAGGCTAAATAGTTGGCATCGGATATCTCTCTCTTTTTTAATTCTTGAGTTTCAATGTTAAATATACCTTCTTCTCCCTTTGTCAAATACACTTTGTGCGATGGATTGTCTGAATTGTAGAATTCAACTTTACCTGATTCTACACATAGCTTGACTGACTTTGACAAGGTGTCGGTTTTTATATTAAATGCTGTTCCGATAACCCGTGTGGTTGTAATTAAAGTATGTATTAAAAATGGCTTTTCTTTATCACTGGCTACTGCGAAGAACGCCTCACCGGTTAGTGTTACTTCTCTTATTTTTTTATTAAAATGACTTGTATAGGAGAGAGAGGATCCTGTGTTTAATGTAATTTCAGAACCATCAGGTAGTATTTGAGGTTTAGAGATGCAATCTGAACTGGTAATGGTATAGTTTTTATTTTGATTGATGGTATACCTGAATAAAAACCCTATACCAAGAATAATGAGGAGTGATACTGCAATTTTTATCCAGCGCATTTTTAGCAATGAGATGGAATTACCTGACTTTTGTGATATTGTGATATAAGCAGGCGTATTATATTGATCTTGAATCTTTTGTTGAATTTTCTTCCAGTTCTTTTGATGTCTTTTTGTTGATTTTGCCTTGTCTAATAGTTCGAGCACTTTTTCAATCTTATTGACGGTCTCTTTATTACCCGGATCTGCTTTCAGCCAAAGATCGAATTGGATCCTTTCAACTTCAGTTGCCTGATCTGAAAGGACTTTAATGATAAATGCATCGTCGATATGTAAATTCTGTTTTTTCATGCTTTTCAATAATAAAAACAACTCATCCATATTTTTCCCTACACCCAAGTGTGAAAAAAATTATAGATTTCTGATAATGAGTAATATAAGGGGTATATATTCTTTTAAATGAAGTTGCAGGTGTTGTAGAGATTTGGAGATATATTTTTCAACTGTTTTAGGAGAAATTGATAATTTTTCTGCAATTTCCCGGTATTTTAAATTCTCAAACCGGTTCATCAAAAATACCTGCCGCCAGTTTTCAGGCAATGCATTTATCGCGTTATGCAGAGCTTCCATAATTTCCCTGCTTTCGTTGTCTTCTTCGTTTTGGATATTGCTGAATTTTGATTCTGCAACAATACGTTCTTTGTAATTAGTTACGATTTGTTTATGCTTCAGAAAATTCTGACATGAATTATGAACTGATCTGAACAGGTAGGCTTTAATATCCAGATCATTCGGGAGCGAGTCCATTTGTTGCCACAATTTAACATATACGTCCTGAACGATCTCTTCGGCTTCATCTAATAACGAAATATACTTTTGAGCGTTTATAACCAGTAGCTCGAAGTAATCATCGAAAGATTTTCTAAATATTTTTTCACTCATAAACTCAGCCTTGAAATTACTCATTTTTTGGTAAATCTACTTAATTTTAAAGACATGAAATATCATACAAGGTTGTTTATAAATATTGTTGTGTGTATGTATTGCTGATTAAAAGTGTTTTTAATACTAAAACAGGTGGTAAAATCATATAAAACACTAAACAATAAAAAACAATAAAAAACAGTAAAAAACAATAGGATTATTTAATCTTATTTTATAATTTTATGTGATTTAAAATCATCCACTATGAAAAGCATAAAACAAGTTTTTAAGGTATTCCAAAGCAAAGATGTATTCTTTCAAGAGAATGACAAGAAACAATCACGAAGATTAATTTTAAGTCAAATTCTTACAGTTTGTCTGTTAGCATTTATTTACGGATTATTAATGGGCAGTTATAATGGTTTTTTACAAGCTGTAGTGGCAGGATTAAAATTAGTTGTTTTGTTTATTTCAACCATAATTATATGCTTCCCATCGCTTTTTATCATCCAGCAGGTTATAGGTTCCAAGTTGAATTTGAATCAAATGCTGGTAATTATTCTTAGCGGATTTGTTCTAACGGCAATTATTACCTTATCTTTTGGGCCAATTGTTATTTTTTTTCTGATAACGGGTGGTAATTACCACTTTATACAACTATTACATGTTGCTATTTTTATTTTTGCAGGGGTATTCGGTATGAAATTGATGATTGATGCCTTAAAGTATGCTTGTGAAAAAGTGAATGTGTATCCGCAATTAGGAGTAACTGTATTCAGAGTATGGATTATTATTTTAGCGTTTGTAGGTATTCAGCTATCATGGAATTTACGTCCCTTTTTAGGAGATAAAAATGAAGAATTTAACCTATTCAGAAAATATGAAGGGAACTTTTATACAGCAATTATATATTCTGTTCAGCAGTTAGCCTCTGGAAACAAGGAGAAGGAAGAAGATAAATTGGGTATTGAAAACACTTCTGAAATTAAGGATAAAGAAAATACAGATACAATAGATATTTTACATTTAATTGAAAATTAGAGATTGATGGATGATATTATGACACTTGAGGAGGTGGCAAAGTACTTGAAAGTTAAACCTCAAACAATATATACATGGGTCCAGAATGGAAAAATACCTGCGGCTAAAATAGGAAAAGAATGGCGTTTCAGAAGATCAATCATAGATAAGTGGTTTAACCAGCATATGGATGACAGGTTTTCAGAATATTTATAATAGAGGATTCGAAGATTCACTGTAAGCACCAACACAGGGTTTAATTATAATTTTGGTTGTAGTATGATAGAAACTAAGTGAAGAGATTAAAGCGTGAGCATATCCTGATTTTATTTGAACAGATATTTTAATATACTGTTTTCAAGTTCGTTAAAGGCTGTATTGTTTTCATTTGCAGGTATTTTATTAGCTATAAAATAATGCAGTGTATAATGAGGTTTTACTTCTAACGTGTTCAGATTCAAATAATAAAAATCCATCTTGTAAGAAATAAAATAGCTTGTATTAAATTGAGATATCTTTGTCTGGTCATGAATAGTTACTTTTCCATTGGTATTGCAGATCATTATCCCGTTTGGTCTTGATTCGAGAAAGAGGTTTATTAAAGTCTTTGAATTTAGATCAATTGTATCGAGATAATAAAACTGAAAACTTTTCTGGTGTTTCTTTATATTTGCGAATAGCGTTTTTTGGAACTCATTCAAAAAATCATAATCTTTTGTTTTATTATCAATAAGAAAAACAACCTTGTTAAGCGCATATTTATCAGGGAGCTCCGGATCATTTCTAAACTGTGTTTCCAAATAGAAATATTTACTGTCTTGAGTGTATAACAAGGGAATAATAAAGATTAACAGTTTCCACATAATGGTTTAAATATAATATATTCAATCGACAATTAAAACCTTCCCTCCCTTTACTTTTCTATTCTTAATATCCATTATCGCCTCATTTGCTTTATCAAATGCATATTCCTGAACTTCAGGTTTAAATGGGATTTCTGCAGCAATTCGGATAAACTCTTCCACATCTTTACGGGTTACATTGGCCACACTTTTTATCTCCTTTTCCATCCAAAGATGTCGTGGGTAATCAAGTTGCTTGAGATAATCAGTATCAATATTTTCTTTGCGAATGGCGTTGATCACCAGTCTTCCTCCGGGAGCAAGACAATCAAGAGCTTCAATAAAAGGTTTCCATGCCGGTGTAGTATCAATAATGCAATGCAGTCTTTGTGCAGGTCTGTCTGTTGTATCACCAGCCCATTTGGCACCAAGTTCCAGTGCAAATTTTTGCTCCTCTTTGCTGCGGGCAAAAACATAAATTTTTGAAGAGGGATATATGTATTTTACCAGTTTCAGCACCAGGTGGGCTGAAGCACCAAAACCTGTTAATCCAAGATTCATACCATCTTTCATATTGCATAAAGCAAGTGATCTGTATCCTATAGCTCCGGCGCATAAAAGGGGAGCTGCTTCTGCATCAGTAAAGACGGGAGGAATTTTGTAAACGAAATCTTCCGGTACGACCATGTATTCGGCATAACCTCCATTTGAATCCCGACCTGTGGCTTTGAATTGTTCGCAAAGGTTTTCCTGACCCGATGTACAATACTCACATTTTCCGCATGAACTATATATCCATGCTACTCCAACCCGGTCACCTATTTTAATATCTTTTCTTACACCTCTGTGATCTTTAATTATTCCAACTACTTGATGCCCCGGAATCATGGGAAAGGTTAGGGGAGGGGTACGGCCTTCAATTTCATCAATCTCGGTATGGCATACGCCACAAGTTTTAATTTTTATTAGTAATTCTCCAATCTTTGGAGCAGGTTTTTGTAAATCCACCATCTTAAGCGGGTTCTCTTCTTTTATCAAGTCAATCACCTTATGGATAATCCAGGCTTTCATAATTATGTATTTTACTTGACGTTTTTCAAAGTTAAATAACTAATTGGATACCTGAAATTAAAAATTCTTAAATCTTAATTTCCCATTCATCCATCATTCCATTAGTAATTGTATAGCCTGTACAATTTTCTCGAATCCCACTCATAATAAAATTGTCTTTCCATTTGGTTAATTTCCGTAATTTTCCTTATGTTCGTTCCCTGAATCTACAATTGATAATAAAAACGATAAAAAGTATGAAGCAGAATATTTTATATCGATATATAGTTTTGCTGATCATTTCATGCTTAGTCTTTATTTCATGTAACAACCTTAAAAGCTCGAATAAAGTCCCGATCAAAATGGGTAGTTTCGTTGCTAATGATAGCACATGGAAAACAATGACCCTACGTGAAAAAATTGGACAGACAATGGTTATGGTATGCAGGTACTATGATTATGAGAAGTTTAAAGGTGGTAACCTGGATACATTTTTTAATCGTTATCCTGTAGGTGGATTTTTTCTTCCCGATTGGTATTATGAGTATAATGCTCCTAAGGATTCATCTATTTCCTACTATATTAAAAAGAATATTCAATCATATTCACAACATTCAAAATACCCTCTCATTTTTATGGAAGACTTTGAACGAGGGCTTGGTGCACAATATGATGAATATACTCATATGCCGGTTGAAATGGCACTGGGAGCAGCCAATTCACAGCAACTGGCGTATGATTACGGTAAAAGTATTGCCCTGGAAGCCCGCGATATGGGATTTAACTGGCTTCTGCATCCTGTAGCTGACCTGAATATGAATCCATTGCATTCCCTGGTTAATGAACGATCAATCTCAGATGATGCTGACCGGGCATTGCCTCTGCTTATGAAGCAGATGGAGGCTATGCATGATCAGGGTGTAATATCCACGATTAAACACTTCCCGGGTGATGGCACTACCATGCGCGATCAACATCTTATGACTGCTACCAATACACTCAGTTGGGACGATTGGCAAAAAACATTTGGCAAGATTTTTCAAGGACTTATTGACGATGGCGCCGCGTCGGTAATGGTAGGTCATTTAACCTTTCCTGCATATCAGAAAGAAACCTTTGAGGGAGATCTTCTTCCTGCTACCCTATCTAAGGAGATTGTTACAAGTTTATTAAAGGAGAAAATGCATTTTCAGGGTGTGGTAATTTCCGATGCGTTGAATATGGGTGGGGCAGCTGGTTATTATCCCAACGAACTGGAGACCTCCATTGCCTGCTTTGAAGCAGGAGTTGATATGATGCTTTGGCCTTCTCTTAGTTATATGGATACAGTGGAAGTACGAATCCTGAGAGGTGAAATACCGATGGAACGCCTGGACGATGCAGTAGCACGCATTTGGGCATTAAAGGAACGTTTTGGCCTGCTAAGTCCAAACAAAGAAATAATTACCCCATTAAATGAAGAGGATAAGATTTTTATATCAGCTACGGCAAAATCGGTAGCCGAAAATGCTGTTACCCTGTTGCGAGGAAAGGAAGGATCGTTGCCTCTTAATCCTGAGAAGGATAAGAGGATACTATTAGTGAATATAAGTCATGCCGACAAGTCCGGTTTATTCGAATATACCAAGAACCTACTGGAACAAAAAGGCTTTGAAGTACATCTGCAATATAGTCTTTCCTATTTTCAATGGAACTGGCGTATGGACAGCCTTGCTTATTACGACCGCATTATTGCCTGCTTTGAAAATAAATATTTTGATCCGGTTGGAATTCCCTATCTCAAGGGGCAGGAAGCAGAGTCTGTATGGACGCTTAATATGCTTCCTAAAGAGCAGATCATAGCCGTTTCGTATAGCAATCCCTATTACCTGCATTACTATTTTCAGCATGTTCCCGTATTAATAAATGCCTATAGCAGTGATATTTATATGCAGGAAGC